>JBCDHA010000238.1:0-6163 GCA_038750705.1 Bacteroidota bacterium | reverse complement strand
TGCGGCTGGCGGTAACTCTTTTTCCAGATACTGATAGGTAGAATCCAGGTCCTTTACATCAAGCCTTAGGGCAAATACACCTTCTCCTCGTTGGGCCAAAAAATTATTAAGTTGCTGATCATTACCCGCTGAGACCAAATGTATCTCTTGATGTCGAAAAAGTAGATACCTGGCTATAGAGTCATTTTGATCGATTACCTCAAATCCCATTTTTTGAAATTCCTGATTCACCGCGTTTAGGTCTTGAACTACTATTCGAATAGCTGATATCCCTACCACACCATTAGGATGCGCATTAAACATTCTGCGATAGATATAGTAACTTCTCCACTCGTCATTTACCCTGATATAATCGAACCCTATCTTTTCGATAAAGCGCGGAAGATGTGCTGGCGGATCTAACGCATTAAAATCAAGGCTTCTGCGCTTTGGATCACCATCATCCCAAGACCAACCCTCAGGGTTTTTATATGTACTGCGATAAGACTGGATTGAATCCACTTGAAAGCCACTTGAGATTAGTCCATAAGATGTGGAATCTGCTGAGGAGCTAGAAAGCGAAAAAAAGCGGACACCTTGGTTGGCAGCCAGAAAAGTTTTGATAAACGGAGTTAAGGAGCTTTCCGCTACCGAATCATCAATTGATAACAACTCCAACGAAGTCATATCTCCGAAGGCAATAGAAGCGGACAGGGACCCTTCAAAAACTCCTTTTTCAGCGCTTCCGTTGATGTTGAAACCTAAAGTGTCTTTATAATAGTTGATAGCCTTTCCAATATCATTCACCATTAATGTAGCGCTATTAACGCCAATACCCTCCCCCAGCAAAAAGGGCTTCGTACTATTTTCTGACTGGCAAGCGCTGAGCAACGCGCCTAACAACATCCAGCAAATGAAGACAAACGTAATCTGACTGTTATTCATAGCTTAAATGACCATATAGCTTGGACACTGGCGGTACTCTATCTTGTCTTTGCCAAGGTCACACAACTGTGCTGTTCATTCTATATTCAACTCAGGTAGCAATCTCGTTGCTTTATAAATATACTTCACCGCCGCAGCGATACCCCCGGCATGAACAGAAACCGTACGATTGTATTGATCATCGAAGATGAAAAAGCCAGGCAGGCTCTCAATGTTTCCATCAAATGCAAGCCCCACTACTTCCGCATTTTGATTGATGACCGGGCTTCCTGAATTCCCCCCAATGATATCGGTAGTGCTAACAAAATTTAACGGCGCTTTCAGTAGCTCCATTGGAGGGTTTCGCCACCGTTCAGGAAGATCCCACGGATATTTCTGATCATTGCTATAGTGACGATCATACAACCCGAAATAAGTGGTTTTATAAGGCGCTTGAGTCCCGTTATATTCATATCCTTTGACTACTCCATCGGCCATCCTGAGAGAAAAAGTAGCATCGGGTGGGCTGCTTATCCCGGAAGCCTGGAAAGAAATATTCATAACCTGGCTTTGTAGTTCCGTATTGGAAGCGTTGATTCTGCCTAATACACCACCAGCTTCCTGAAGCTTTTTAGGCAATACTTCTGCAAAAGCCATAAGAGGCTCTTTATCTAACTTATTGGCCTTCAGCTTGAAGAATTTGTCCGGTGAGTTAAGTAAAATACTCTCTTCCACCACGGTCATCGCTTTGGCCTGCGGTTCCATATTACCCAAGAGATTTTTGATATAATCCTGCTTCGAGTGCTCATCTAATTCCGTCAATAGAACCGTGAAAAGAGCTTTTTCAAGGTTCAGGTCTATTCCTTTCAAAAGACTAGTCAGTCTTCCACGGCTTTTACTGATTGCTTCTCGGCTTTCACTTTCAAGAGCTCCTTTGTAAGTGCTTAACTGGTGGATGATTTGATTGACCTTGCCTCGCAGTCCATTCGGACTTAGGAAGACAGCTTCAGCATAGTAGTTGGAAGCCGCTTTGATATTATCTTCAATTTGGTTCCATGGGTCCTCTTCTGTAGTAGAGTTTTTGCGCAGCGCTTCTTCTTTCCTCCTTTTTTTAGTCATCAAATAAGCATTATTTAAGCCCTCTAATCTCCCTTTATATGCTTTTTCAGAGTTACTTAGACTAAATGCCAGGTTCACGATAGAATCTTTAACGTATACGTCTTCCACAGCCTCCGAAGCCCGGAGTAAAATCTCTTTTCGATTCTCTAGCAATGAAATGATGGCAGGTGCAGTGACATCTCGCTGGTAATACAGCTGAGACATTGTCAGATAGCGGCCCGTGCTGCCCGGGTTTCCAATAACAAAAACAGGGTCATTTTCTTCGGCTCCGTTAGGATTAAACCTGAAGTAGTTTGCAGGCTGCAAGGGGTCTCCATTCTCATCATAAGCTCTAAAAAAGGTGAAATCCAAATTGTAACGTGGGTAAGTAAAGTTATCAGGATCTCCTCCATAATAACCCAATGGTAATTCGGGGTAGAGAACCAAACGAATGTCATTATAGCGCTTGAATCCATACAGGGAATATTGACCCCCGCTGTAAAATGTCCTGGTTTCCAGTTCCAACCCGGCCCAACCTTCCTGCTGAGCATATCTTTCAGTAATTAAGTTCAAAGCGGAATCCGTTGGTAAGTTACTGTTGACTACTTCTTCAGTTATGCTGGCTATCATCACCAACTGGTCTACAAATAGATCCGGTACTTTTCGTTCTTCTTCCAATGTATTGGCATAAAAACCATTTTCGTCAAAATTTTCTCCTTCATTCATAACAGATGCTGCCACACCTCTCGAACAGTGATGATTTGTCATTATTAAACCATTGGAAGAAATAAATGAGGCAGAGCACCATGTGGCGAATCGAAGGGCAGACTTTCGAATATCATCCATCCATTCCTGGGTAGGTGTAAAGCCATAGGCCTCCTGAAAGTACTTTACGGGAGGATTTTCAAAGGTCCACATTTTTCCCTGGTCAAAACGACCCGGCTGAACACTCTCAAGGTCGGAAGTTTGCTGTGCAAAGGTGAGAGAAGAGATGAATAGAAAAATAACAATAATATATCTCATAACTTGGTATGTTGAGTTTTTAGAAATACAAGACCATGCAATATTGTTGCATATGAGGTCAAATTCAAAAGATGGTTAAGAAATTATCTTGCTCATTAATTTCATCAGCATAGCGTTCGGTGACGTTAAAGTTAAAGCCAATTTCGATAGTGTATTGCCTTTAATAGCGTTGTTTTCCTCTCCTAAAACCCTTAAGACCCTGGTCGTATTACCCTTTGCGCTCCTTTTAAGTCTCGTTCCCAACCCAATACTTGCCAAAGAACGAGAAGATCGCAGCCCAGGCGAAAAAGAAAACGCTTTTTGACCTGATTGATACTTACATAAGGGACGCCAAAACACGGCAAGCGTATGCTTCGTAAGCTCAGAGTGCTCTGCGAGTCACTCTGAGGAGAGGAAGTGCTTATTATTCAATGTATTGACCTGGCGCGGAAGTTACTTCCGTGCCTATTATTCAATGTATTCTAGTTTCAACAGGCCCCTACCACCACTATAATCTCTTGCACTAGAATATAAATAAGCCTCCGATTCATCTACAAACCCTGCCTCAACCGGATTATTATGAATGTATTCTAACTTTTGATCCATGATTTCATTACTAAACAGTTCAATAGGATGATAGTCATTTTTCCAAAATTTGTATTTGATATGCTTTGAGCTTCTGGCTCCACTTTCCTTGAATATCCGTAACATCCATTCTTTCCTACTTTCTTTTGAGTTCGATTCAATAGCCCTACAAAGTTTCACAGATGTAAACTTTTTAAAATCCCTTACTATTTCTTCTAGCCTATTATTGCTGTTTTTACCAATAATTAAATGCAAGTGATTAGTCATTAAACACCAAGCATAGATTTCTAGCCCTTTTTCTTCTTGACAATACTGTAAACTCGAAATAATGATGTCCTTATATTCATTACGAGTGAAAACATCTACCCATTCCACTACAGTAAATGTGACAAAATATAATTTATCTTGATCACGGATTTTGTACTTCTCACTCATATTTGAATATAAGTGTTTGAAGAAATAAACATACCTTTTAACGTAAAATGATGTGGCACTTAGTTTTGTGGCTTGTTTAGTACCACTGTGTTAACGCACGGAAGTAACTTCCGCGCTAGATGGTATGGTTTTGAAACTGAAAGGCTCCGCCGTTTCTCAGCAAGGCCTAAGTAAGATAGCACGGCCAGAGGCCTACATGGTAATGGTCACTCGCAACGTTTGGCCTCCTGACCAATTGACCAAACTTACTACTATTCGAAATTTTCTTAAACGAAATAGGCTGGCCATAGGCGTTACAAACTTGTGTTGACTGGGGAATAATTAATAACACTGTCGCCTTTAAGTTCATATATTAATCCAGATATTGTACTTTGAGGCATAACTCTTTTTAGAAGTCTTATTTCCATATCCCTTTGCAAGAACGTTTCCCTACACACTTCTTTTATTAGTTTACCCTCGTTGTTAATCTCGCCTATAATTACCAAATATGAACATTCAGAACACATACTATATTCAATTTGGATTGCAATATCAAGAGAATCATTTAAACTACTATAGCCTACTGAAATAGGTAAGAAACTCTTTTGAATCTTTCCTTTTTCATTGTAGCTAACTCCATAAATAAGTGAACTATTATGCTTTACAGATATTTCTTCAATATTTCCATTTTTATAATAATAATGAGCTATACTCGTATCATTAATAACTTCAATTTGACCTTTGACATTCCCATTCTTAAAAAACTCTTTCTCATTAGTTTTAATCCCTTCATAATAAGTCATTTGATTTATCAGAATCCCAGTACTATCAAACTCCTTTATTATACCCTCAGGTTGACCAGCCTTATAGTTTTCGATAAGTTTTACATTGCCATTTTTATAGAATAATTTTGCATCACCCTCTTTAATACCATGCACCCAATTTGAGATGTATTGAATTTCGCCTGTCTCATAGTACTTCATTAACTGCCCATTTCTTTTGCCATTCTTTAAAGGCACACTATATTCTAATTGACCATTACTGTACCAAGATTCTTCAACGGTATTACACGCTAAAATGGAGCTAATTAAACCAACAACTATTAATAAATTACTCTTCATTTTGATCATCTCTCTCAGGTTGTATTGGAATATCCTGATAATTGTACAAGGTATCATTACCATCAATTCTATAATTTCCATGATAAGTAAATGTAGTATCACCTCTCCTTTCTTCAGAAGGATTAAGGATAGGCCCAAAACCGCGACCACCTCTAACGGTATTCTCCTCAATCACACCTTTTTCCTTCAAAAACTTTAAATATTCCTGAGTTTCATCTGGGCCGAAAGCATTTGCCAATTCTTTTATCGTCTCTTGATCAAAGTTTTCTATTAATATCTTTTCAAAATCACTTGCATCTCTTGTTTTCCCACCTCGTACTATATCGAACGCTTGCTCAAAAAAACCTTCCTCGCGATCAACTGTACCTAAAAGGACGTTAATATTATTTCCATTTTCGTCTGTACCTATTGTGCCCCATATCTGAACTCCCTCAAAGGAATTATCAACACTACCTTCAGCTGCCAAACCAGATTCAGGAAAATTGATATCAGGATACATTCTAGTATGAGCATCATTTGGATAACTCGCTTCAGTAGAGTAGTAGACTATTGCCAAAGCCATCTGCTTATTTATATTTTTATTAATATCGCTACTACTTGGATGGAAAAGTTTCGTAATCCTTCTAATATTATACTGGCTATTTACAATGATCTTGGCTTCTAGGCCGTCTAAATCAATAGCCTGAATAGGTGTATTACTAGCAAACTGATAAGGTGTTAACATCGGATAAGTTGCCGTCAACGGATCCACGGATAAAAACCTACCTAAAGCCGGATTATAGATCCTGAACCCATAATCGTAGTGGGCCAGGCCACGGGAGGCTACCTCTGCCGGTTGTTGGTTCATGGCATCTATTTCTTGTGGGGTTTGGCCGCTGGCCAGCCTATTTATTTCTTGCTGGTTTAATGGACGGTCGTAAACCTGCAAATCATCTACCGCACCGCTCAGCCAATTTAATACGCTTCCTGAATTACCTCGTGCCGCACCTATAATGGCGTTGTGTGTGGAAGATCCTGTTGAAAATACGTCTAAAATCGTT
>JBCDHA010000237.1:0-6177 GCA_038750705.1 Bacteroidota bacterium | reverse complement strand
TATGTCAGCGAGTAAAAGTCAAATCCCCTATGGTCAAAAAGTAGCATTTGGTGTAGGAATGCTGGCCAATCAAATGTTTCCAGCTGCTTTGGGAATATTTATGGTTGTACTGGTTCAAAACCTGGGTTTCCCAGGCTGGATGTGGGGAATAGTTTATTTCTTACCTCGTATATCTGATGCCTTTACAGACCCTATCATGGGTTTCATCTCTGATAACACCAAATCCAAATGGGGAAGGCGCAGACAGTATGTACTGGCAGGCGCCATTATCATGGGAGTTGCATTCACCATAATGTGGCAACTATACAGTGAGAATAGTGTTAACTACAACTTTACGTATTTTCTATTGTGGTCCTTTGCCTTTTATATTGGCATCACCATATTTAGCGTTCCCTACGTAGCTATGGGATACGAAATGAGTGATGATTTCCATGAGCGCACGGAAATCATGGCTATAGCGCAATGGATCGGACAGTGGGCATGGGTAATTGCTCCATGGTTCTGGGTAATCATGTACGATCCTTCATGGTTTCCTACGGCAGAGGCGGCCACCCGTGAGTTGGCTATTTGGGTGGCAGTAGTATTTGCTTTCTGTGCAATGGTGCCCGCACTTTTTATACCTAGCAAATCTACTTTGAACGAAAACTATTCCCCACTTACTCTAAGCGGTATTGGAAGCAGTCTATCAGAGATACTCAGAGGGTTTAAAGAAGCTTTTTCTTCCCGCCCATTTAGAAAGCTATGTATTTCCACCTTCTTTATATACAACTCGTTCATGACCATCTCGGGTTTTTCCTTTTTCATTATCGTATGGCACTTATTCAAAGGTGATGCGGCAGCCGCAGGTTATTGGACCCCGCTATTCGGCAGTGCCGGGGCGGTAGTGACCACCTTTATTGTTATTCCCATAGTGGCGAGGATGTCCAAAATCATGGGTAAACGTAAAGCCTTTATGATATCTCAGGGAATTTCACTTGTTGGCTATATGTCATTATGGTTCTTGTTCGTACCTGGTAAACCTTGGATGTTCATTTTCGCTTTGCCCTTTCATTCCTTTGGTATAGGTAGTCTTTTTGTCCTTATGATGTCAATGACGGCAGATGTCATTGACTTGGACGAACTCAATTATGGAGTACGAAGAGAAGGAGTTTTTGGGGCAATCTATTGGTATATGGTCAAATTTGGTTTTGCTATAGCCGGTGGATTAAGTGGTGTAATATTAAGCGTGGTAGGCTTTGACGGTAATGCTGCCGTACAACCGGAGGGCGCCGTCGATGGGTTAAGACTCTTCTTTTCAGGTCTCCCGATGATCGGGACCATGATTGCCATGTACGTCATGCATGACTATGATATCGATGAGGCGCGGGCAGGTGAAATTAGAGCAGAGTTAGAAAAACGGACTGCCGGGAAAGGCAAAGGTGCCGTTGGCTCCTCTTATTATCAGACCGATAAACTCGCGTCGCTCGTCGATTTAAATTTTGAAGTCGATTTAGAAACGGATACTGACTTTAGTACAAAGAGTTTGGATGAGATTAAGGCATTGTTTGGCTCCTCACTAGAAAGCGGACTGCATGGAGTATGCTTTAGTCCGTACCTCGAAGGGCAAAATATTGGAGATCAGCTCACCGAAGCACAGATCATCCGGCGTATGGAGGTCATTGCACCGTATACCAAATGGGTGCGTTCGTTCTCTTGTACTCAAGGAAATGAGTTTATCCCAAAAGCGGCCCATGAGAAAGGCTTAAAAACGATTGTCGGAGCATGGATCGGTAGCGACAAAGCACAAAATGAAAAAGAAATCAATACGTTGATAGAGCTCGCTAAAGCTGGGCATGTAGACATTGCCGCCGTCGGAAACGAGGTGCTCTTGCGCAATGACCTCACAAAAGAAGAATTGCTTGAATACATTGCAAGGGTAAAAGAAAAGATACCTGAGGTTCGCGTAGGAACTGTTGATACCTACTACGAATTTCATGAGCACTCTGATCTAGCCGCAGCTTGTGATGTAATTTTAGCAAATGCTTATCCATTCTGGGAAGGTAGTGACATAAACGTAGCTTCCATTTATCTACAGCAAATGCATAAACTTGCTGAAATCGCTGCCAAAGGAAAACCGGTAATAATTACAGAAACCGGGTGGCCTAATTGTGGAGAAAGCGCAGCAAATGCAATCCCTTCTGCTGAAAATGCAATGAGATACTTTATTAACGTAAATAACTGGAGGCTAAAACACAAGGTTGAGTTATTCTATTTTTCATCTTTTGATGAGTCATGGAAGGTACGCCACGAAGGTGATGTTGGGCAAAACTGGGGTATTTGGAATAAAAACGAAGCAATTAAATATATAGAAGAAAAGACCATAATCAGATAAAGTTATGTCATATAGAATTGGAAAAATGTTGTCCTTAGCCGGAATTAATTACAGTCAACTTTCAGGGACGGACCTAGTCGATCTTTACAATGAATACCTGAAAAACGGAATGCACGGTATTGGCTTTAGTCCATATGTTGAAGGGCAAAACCCGGGAGATCAGATTACAGAAGCTCAAATAAGAAAACGAATGGAAATCCTTAAACCGTACACAAAATGGATAAGGTCCTTCTCATGTACCGATGGAAATGAACTTATACCGAAAATTGCAAAAGAGTACGGGATTAAAACCCTCGTAGGGGCTTGGCTGGGTGATGATGACAACATAAATCAGCGCGAAGTGGAAAACCTGATTAAGATTACGAACGATGGATTTGTAGATATAGCCGCTGTCGGCAATGAAGTAATGTATAGAGAAGATCTTTCGGAAGATGAGCTGTTGAACTTTATTTACACGGTAAAAGAAGCTATTCCGAATACTTCAGTAGGCTATGTAGATGCCTATTATGAATTTTCGCATAGACCAAGAATAACTGAAGCCTGCGACGTAATACTTGCCAATTGCTACCCCTACTGGGAGGGATGCCATATCGACTATTCATTACTTTACATGAAAAATATGTATAACCAGGCCTTAGATGCGGCTAACGGGAAAAAGGTAATAATTTCAGAAACCGGTTGGCCGAGCCAGGGGTCCAGCCTTCACGGAGCACATCCATCTGCAGAAAACTTTATGAAATACTTCATTAACACTCAAAAGTGGTCTCATGAGGATGACATTGACATCTTCTATTTCTCATCTTTTGACGAATCGTGGAAGGTGGGTGCGGAAGGTGATGTAGGTGCGTACTGGGGTATTTGGGACAAGGATGAACAGTTAAAATTCTAAGAAACATCGTTACACCTAGTTAATCAGAACAAAATTGTTTAGGTTAGTTAAATGTCATGGAGTGAATTCAAAAATCTATCCTTAATAGAAAAGGCCAGGTCGTTGTATTTACATGGTACCTTTATAACGTCAATCCGATATTATAAACATAAGATTAACCTATATCTCATTGGAGATTATTACGTAGAGGTATTTTATAACCCAAAGGTCGATACTGTAGATCGAATAGATTTGCTTGAGCGGCAGCATAGCCGAATGAAATTTTATTCAGATCAGATAAAGCTGCCTCCATTTTAAGGCATAAAAAAAGGAAAGCGTAGCACTTTCCTTTTTTATGCTCTCTTCCAGAATTAGAATTCCCAAAGATTATGTTCCTTCTCCATCAATTGCATCTCCCACCACTCTGACGCCATAACCGCTTCCATCCGGTTATTGTACATGTCTACGATAGGATCGTTATCAGGGTTCTCGAACTTAAACAGCGAAGCTCTGAATAACCTCAACTCGAACGCATCAGCAAAATTCTTGTTTTCCGCGCTATTATATCGATTCACCCATATCGCCTTATCAGGATTCTCTTTAAACAGGTTATGTAAATCCTTATACTTGAATACCGCCAATGGCAATTCAACCTGATCCAAGGTTTCGGAACCCGGAATAAGAAGTTGAATGGATTGCACTTTATGATATAAACGAGATCTTCGCTTATCAAAGATCACATCTTCCATAATTCTAAACTTACTGATTTGACGAGGTAAAAAAAGTACCGCATCGCCCACACCCGGTGTTTCCTCCCAATCGTCAGGAGAATCAGAAGGTATCGAGGTAATCTCATCAAATATAGCGGTGTACACCACTCCATTATATTTTATTTGATCACCTTCGTAGTATTCAACACCTGGTTCCCATGCTTCTATCTCGAGGCCTTCTTGGTAAACAAGCTTAGATAAGAATTCATCTTTAGACATCTTTGTGGTTAAAGAGTCATTAACATAGATATCAGATAATTCCCCGGAGTTTATAGCGTCTAAAATAAAAGCTGTAATCTCTCCGCCCCTTGCAAAGAAACCTTTATTCTGCTTCTCTTTAAGATCCACAGTTCTCCATACCCGCCTCTTAAAGAGGTGTTCGTACCGTGGAATTGGCTCAATAGAATTCGGATTATATTGATCTAACTCACTCAACTGGGAGTATGCCGGAACAATGAATATCCCTAATAAGACAACTAATACAATTTTCTTTACCACTGTCATTGTTCTTAATTAATTGGAATCGAGTATATCTCAGTAGCGGGTTTAGCTCTTTCAGATCCCCCCTGACTCGGACGTCTGTTCACTCGTTCTACTTTAACAATAAGATTATCTCCTTTTCTGTACAAACTTCTCCAAGACCTTAAATCAATATTCTCAGAACTGAAACTACCTGCTTTAATCTGACGCCCGGCACGCGCTAACTTAACGCTTATCTTTTGAACCCTGTACCGTGCATCTTTGGGTACCTCGTTAGCAAAATTTTCTTCAGCTTTAGCGCTTACCTTTAGCGTTGTAAGTGAGGCAGCTGCCACACCTTTTTCATAATCTACCTGCTTTCCACGCGCTGATATGCTAATAGATGGCGGCGGAATCTTTTTGACGCTGAACGTTTCGGTTCCCAGTACACTACCTGCATTTGAAACGGTTAATTTCACCTTGCTACGCCCTTTCGGAACAACGGTTACTGCACCCGTTTTATTGCCTTTAACTATGGTAGCTTCCTTAGAAGAGAAGCTTGGGTTATAGGCAGTACCCAAAGCCGGTACCTGAATATCCAGTTCATTCGAGCAGTTCATATATAAAGCAGACAGCGCCGCTGAACGCACCTGAATGACCGGTTTTACCACGAAGTAGTCATGTTTTATGGTATAAGTAGAGTCATTTAGCTCTATCTCTGCTTCAAAACTTGCAGGAGCCGTAAGGGTTTTAGGATCAAAATTAGTAGCCTTAGCAGTAAACTCAATTTTACCATATTTGATACCATTTTCAGTAGTTTCAGTAGATACCGTGTTATTATTATACATGAACACCGGATTAGAACCCGACGCTGCAGCCGTGATGAACAACTGCGCTTCAAATTTTCCTCCGGACGCTACCGTATTGGACACCGGTCTTACCAATGGCACCACTTTATCGAAGTCAATATCCTTTGCACCAACCTCATTGGCTAACGCATCCAAGGCAAGCGCTTCATAGTTCAGTACTTCCGTTTCCATGTGGCTAATAGTAGCCATGCCAGCGGCAGTCGGCGTGTTACCGAAATAGTATTCAGCGAACGACTTGTTTTTCTGATCCGGGTCATCTTTTGCGATATCTATGTCTTTTGCATCCTTCGCTAGTGGTTCAAAGTCCCTACCACTCACTGAATTTAACATCTTTACATAGTCATTGAGCTTCTCCTGTAATATTTTACCATTTGGCTGTTGAATCATGTAGTTTCCAACGATATCATAATCTTTTGCCCCTATAAGTTGACCATTCTCATCATAACCATCATCATCTCCTCCTCCTGTGATCTTAGCCATGGTTTCCCTTGTATCTCCTAAATACTTCATCAATTCTTCTGTAGACTGACGAACTTCTTTCGCTTTATTCAGCGCCTTTACATCCGCTTCACGTTTACCTTTCTTAGTAACTTCCGCATCAATTTTGTCTAGAATTTTACCGTTTTGCTTCTCAACTTCGCGTGCTTGTCTGTTGAGTGCTTTATCTATAAATACAAACTTTTCAAGTACCGCATTACTCACCTGTAGCGCCAATAAAGCTGTGAGTACGAGGTACATCATCCCAATCATCTTCTGCCTGGGGGTTTCTTTTCCTCCTGCCATATCAGAATAATTTTATTAATGAATAAATCATAACTGTTTGTTTAACCTTGACCACCT
>JBCDHA010000236.1:0-6186 GCA_038750705.1 Bacteroidota bacterium | reverse complement strand
TACTTATACTATGGCAGCTTCGAGACTTGTGCCGGAAAAGAAGATTGGGTAAAAGACAGAGCTATATTCATAGCTGCTTATGAAAAATTCAGACAAGCGGGCAATTCTTCTATGATGAGTAAGGCAAAAGAAGCTTTTCCATCAAAAGAGGAGGTGTTTACGTATAATTATAAGGCCGGTGATAAAATCACTGTTGGTTGCTGGGTAGGTGAAACCGTAACTATTCAGACCAGAGATTAATTTTAACACATTGAAAAGATTAGGCCATGCTGATCAGTCATGGCCTTTTTAGTTTTAGATGACAACAAAACGCTCACTATCAGCAATTTATACACTATTAGTTGTGATTAGTGTATCCGGTTGTGGTAATCCGGATCAGGGAATAGAAGAAATACCCAATTACGACGGCGCCATTCAGCAGGCGGAAGACATGGTTCTTTACCATAGTGAGAATGCGATTATTAAAAACAAACTTGTTACCCCCAGGTTCCTTGAATTTGTAAACGGAGATCGGGAGTTCCCGGAAGGCCTCTACTTTGAGTTTTACGATGAGGAAGGAAAAATTACATCCACTTTAAAGGCCAACGAAGCTTACTATTTTAAAGAAGACGATCAATGGCGCGGCCGAGGTGACGTAGAAGTAAAAAATATTGAGCAGAATCAAAAACTTGAAAGCGAAGAACTATTTTGGAAACCTAGCAAAGAACAAATTTTTACTGAGAAGTTCGTTACTATAACACTGCCGGATAAAATTCTGTACGGTGAGGGGCTCACAGCAAAACAAGATTTTTCATCTTACCACATCAAAAAGCCTCAAGGCACTTTCGATATTGAAGAGTAAGCTTTTACCCGTCCTTGTTCTGTCCATTACAGTAGCGCTATTCGTGATAGGTGTACACCAAACCATGACTTTAGGTTTAACCTATTCCTACTGGATTTTCATGTTATGTGTCAGTCTATTATTTTTATATAAGCTGATAAAACCAAAAGACAATAAACAATCTTAATGGATATCGTTCTTATCTTATCAATACTGGTCACCCTCTCGTTCTCTGCCTTTTTCTCAGGAATTGAAATTGCCTTTGTATCTGCTGATCGTCTCCATATTGAGCTACAAGGCAAAAAAGGTGTTTGGCCATCACGAATAGTGGGCAAATTTGTAAAAAACCCTTCGAGGTTTATAGGTACCACGCTGGTGGGTAATACACTTTCACTGGTTTTGTATGGTATTTTTATGGCTAAGCTGTTAGATCCCTTTATACGATCTGTCATACAGTCCTATCTGCCAGAACTGTGGCTTAATGATGTAACTATACTTATCGCTCAGACTGTATTATCAACACTCCTCGTACTATTTACGGCAGAATTTCTGCCTAAAAGCATTTTCCTTATCAATCCTAACCGGATGCTGAACATACTGGCTATTCCGATGGATTTTATTTACAGATTGATCTATTATCCGTTGGTAGCCCCGGTAGTTTCTTTTTCCAAACTGGTGATTACAAAAGTGTTGAGGTTAGAGTACAAGGAAGATCAACCTGCTTTTGGCTTAACAGATCTCAATGACTATATCAATAAAACCACAGGCTCAAACGAAGAAACCAATGTAGAAGTAGATACCAAGATCTTAAGTAATGCATTGGAGTTCAAAACCATTCGCGTTCGTGAGTGCATGATTCCCAGAACCGACATAGTAGCTGTTGAAAATACTGATTCCATTGAAGATTTAAGAAAGGCCTTTGTTGAGTCTGGTTACTCAAAAATAGTAGTCTATAAAGAGAGTATTGATGACGTTATTGGTTATTGTCATTCTCTTGAACTCTTTAAAAAACCAAAAGCCATTGAAGATATTATCACGCCTATCTCTATCGTACCGGAAACCATGCTGGCAAATGAGCTGATGATCCAGTTCATCCAGGAGCGTAAGAGCCTGGCGCTGGTAGTAGATGAGTTTGGCGGCACTTCAGGCATTGTAAGTATTGAAGATATAATCGAAGAGATTTTCGGTGAAATTCAGGACGAACACGACGATGAGGATTACACAGAGCAAAAAATTAATGAAACTACCTACTTACTAAGCGCCAGGCATGAGATCGACTACTTGAATGATAAATATGATTGGAACTTACCGGTAGGTGAATACGAGACACTCGGAGGATTAATATTATCGGTTACCGAGGACCTCCCTGAAACAGGTGATACCATCGAAATGGGGCGTTTTACCTGTTCAATTCAATCTATGAAGGACATAAGAATTGAAACAGTAAAACTATCCTTCAGGCCGGATGATGAAGAAGACCAGTTGTCTACCTTTTAGCCTATCAGATTAATGTGTTATAGGCGCATTGATTCGCAAATTAAGCCTTGGTATTACTGTTTGATATTAGTAGCGATCTCATTAAATTTGCGCCCTCTTTAAAATTTAGAAACGCATTTACACAATGGCATTAATCAACACTTTAAGGAATAAGATGGGCAAGGTGATAGTAGCAGTAGTGGCAATTGCCATACTATCTTTTGTCCTTACAGATCTACTTGGCCCTGGTTCAACGTTATTTGGAAATGACACCAATGTTGGAGAAATAGCCGGTCAGAGTATCAGTCTGAAAGAATTCCAAAATGAAGTCCAGCAGCGAGAAAACAATTATATACTCAACTTTAACCGAACGGCTACTGAACGTGAGAAACCTACATTAAGACAACAGGCATGGGATTTTCTTATCACTAAATACGCTTTTACAAAAGAGTATGAAAAGCTTGGAGTGCAAGTGCACAAGGATGAAATGTGGGATATGATGCAAGGTAAAAACATCAGCCCCGGCATTAAACAGTCATTCATTAACCCGAATACCGGAGAGTTTGATCGTCAGCAATTCATGCAATTCCTTCAGCAATTACCTACCATGCCTGCTGACGCCCAAGTACGCTGGAATCTGTTTAAAAATGATTTAAAGCCCGGAAGAGAACGCCTGAAGTATGAAAACTTAATGCTCCTGTCAAGCTATGCAACGAGCGCCGAAGGAGAGAGAAAGTACAGTTCGGAAACCGGTGTGGCAGAGGTAAAGTATGTTTACATTCCGTTTTATTCTGTAAACGACTCATCCGTTCAGGTTTCTGATAACGACTTAGAGGCCTATTTCGATGCCAACAAAGAGAAATATAAAGTAGAAGAAAGCAGAAGCTTAAAGTATGTGTCCTTTCCTGTCATCCCTTCCGCGGAAGATTCTGCTTTTGTTCGGCAGGAAATGTTAGACTTAAAAGAAGAGTTCAAAACTGTTAGTGACGATTCCGTTTTCGCAAGCCTAAACACTGACGGTCTTAGTCCATTTAGTATGTATAATATCGGTACGCTGCCATTACAACTACAAGGTAACGTTTCAAACATTACCCAAGGCGATGTGCGGGGGCCTTATCTTGATGCCGGTAACTTTAAGCTTTACAAAGTCACCGAGGTCTTTGAAGATACTGTGGAATATGCCAGAGCAAGCCATATACTTATCAAAGGTGAGGATGATGAAGCTAAGGCAGAGGCCAGGAGAATTCTTAATGAAATTAAGGCCGGTGCAAGTTTTGAGGAAATGGCGCGTCAGTATGGCACAGATGGCACTTCATCTAAAGGAGGTGACTTAGGCTGGTTCAAAACAGGAACCATGGTTGACGAGTTTAACGAAGCAGTATTCAGCGCCACTCGAACAGGCCTCTTGAATAACCCGGTGAAAACACAGTTTGGCTATCACATTATTCGCGTAGATAATTTAAAAACCAGTACATCGTATAAGATTGCTTCCGTAGAAAGAGAAATACTGCCTAGCGATGATACACGCAACCAGGCCTTTAGAAAGGCAGATGAATTTGCCGCCGCTGTTGATGATCTGTCAAGATTTGAGGAAATAGCGACACAAGATACAATTACCGTACTTGAGGCTAATAAATTAAGCAACAACGACCGTAGAGTAGGAGCGCTTGGCGAGGCCCGTCAAATTGTACAATGGCTATTCACAGATGCTTCAAAGGGCGATGTATCTCAAGTTTATGAGCTAGATGATAACTATGTAGTAGCTGTTATGACAGCGGAGACCAATGAAGGATATCAGTCCATTGATAACATAAGAAACGAACTATCTGTTAAAGTTAAGAATGAGAAAAAAGGTCAAATAATTATCGATAAGCTGAATGGCCTCACCGGTACTTTAGAGGAAATTGCCACCGCTTATGGCGATGACGCCAATGTATACAACAGCAGTGACCTCAAACTAACCAGTAATTCTTTACCCAGTGTAGGTTTTGACCCGAAAGCTGTGGGCAGAGCATTCGGTTTGAGTTCTACTGAGAAAACTGCTCCTTTTGCTTCCGAAAATGGCGTGCTGATAATTGAAATGATCAACAAAACAGAAGCCCCTGAAATTGCAGACTACGCTACCTACAAAACCCAGGTAGCTCAAAATTTTCAAAATCAAGCAAGGTATAATATTGCCGAAGCGGTAAAAGAATTTGCTGATATCAAGGACGAGCGTTATAAGTTCTATTAAGAAAAAAGTAATTTTAATTAAATAAAAGCGGGCCATTCACCCGCTTTTATTGTTTTAATACAAAGCTATGGGCACCACTACAGACTCTTTTAGAGAAAAACTTGAAAACGAATATGATTGGCCTGCGCTATATACTTTTAAGTTTATAGTACCGGAGCAAAAACTGGATGAATTAAAAGTTATTTTCGAGGGTCATGAAATAACCGAAAAAGCTTCAAGTAAGGGCAAATACATAAGCCTTACCTCCAGGGTAATGGCCCAATCCAGTGATTTTATAATAAACACCTATATCAAAGCAAGTAAAATAGATGGTATTATCTCGCTTTAGCTTCTTTATTACCGCTATCGTTTTTTTCCTCATATCAGCATGTGCAGATGTGAGATCGAAAGAGGAAAATGTGGCTGATATTGCTGAAAGCGATGATCAGGAAAATGTAAACACGGATAAAGATACCGTGGTTTTTAATGATCTGGTGAAAACATATGAGGATCCTGAAAGAGGTGTTTGGCAAAATCCCGATTTAATAATAGAAAAATTTGGTCTTCTATCAGGAAAGACGGTAGCAGACATTGGTGCGGGCACAGGATATTTCAGTTTCAAATTAGCTTCGAAAGGTGCCGATGTAGTTGCCATTGACATTGAAGAGCAATTCCTAGATTACATTGCGGAACGCCAACAAGAGTTGGTAAATCTTTCGGGAAAAATAAGCACAAGGCTATCTGTTCCTAATGATCCGCTGCTGGAAGAACAGGAAGTTGATTTTATCCTTATCGTGAACACGTATCACTTCTTAGAAGAGCGGCTGTCCTACCTATCGCAACTCAGGAAGGGCTTAAAGGCCAACGGTAAAATAATTATAGTCGATTTCAAGGCTGGAAAACAGCCTGTGGGACCACTGGAAGAGTTTAAAATAGCCAAAGAAATTGTGGAACAAGAGTTAAATCAGGTTGGCTTCGTGCAGATTGAAAGTGACGCGGAAGCATTAAAATATCAATTTATCATTACAGCTAAAAAGTAAGAACTATGTGGACTGAAGAAAACAACAGGCTCAAAAAGACATTCACTTTTAAGGATTTCGTAAGCGCTTTCGGCTTTATGACACAAGTGGCTATCATTGCCGAAAAAATGGATCATCACCCTAATTGGTCAAATGTGTATAACACAGTGAGTTTCGAGCTGAATACACACGATGCCGGCGATATTGTAACAGAAAAGGACCGTAAGCTGGCTGCTGAAATTGATAAACTGATCTGAGAAGTTGGATACTCAACTGTATTTGGTTCCTACTCCCATCGGTAACCTTGAGGATATTACCCTCAGAGCTCTGCGCATTTTAAAGGAAGCAGACTTAATACTAGCGGAAGATACACGCACATCAGGCAAGCTGTTAAAGCATTATCAAATAAGTAACCCCTTGCAGAGTTATCATATATTTAACGAACACAAGATTGTTGAAAGCCTGATTAAGCGATTGAAAAATGGTGAGACTATAGCGCTGGTATCAGATGCAGGTACACCTTCTATTTCAGATCCCGGTTTTTTACTGGTAAAGCAGTGCCTGGAGGCCGGTGTTGGTATTGAGTGTTTGCAGGCGCCACGGCATTCGTACCGGCCCTTGTAAAATCCGGACTTCCGAGTGATCGATTTACTTTTGAG
>JBCDHA010000235.1:0-6250 GCA_038750705.1 Bacteroidota bacterium | reverse complement strand
TTTGAGGGAATGTTTGAAAGCAATATTCTCACGTTCAATCCGGGGTGGGACGAAAGCGCAAACAAACAGGAGTCTTTTGATGATGTCAGAGATATTCAAAAGCACCTCAAATCAAAAAATATTAAACTTGAAGCTGAAGCTGATGAAAGCACATCAGGTGCCGCCAGCCTGACGGTAATTGATCCGGACGGCAATGCAATACTTATTGATCAGCACGTTTAGGCCTAGAAGTTAAAGTCGAGTAATAACTTCCACTTGTTTTCTTTTTTGATCCAAATGAGAATGTAAAGGCCTTTTCCATTGGTTTGAAAACTACCTATATCATAAGCAATCTCTTCATTGACTATGGTAGTACTAAGTCCTTCAAGCGCGATCCTGAAAGATTCAGGATTCATGTAGGAGTAGACATCGGCAATGTCCCGGTTAGAATATACTCTACCGCGGTTGAAATAATATCCACCATCCGTGTATAATTCTTTACCAATGAGATCAGGTCTGTGATCGTTGGCTAATTTTTGCCAGGAATCACGCAGTAATTTAATTTCATCCGTTTCATCCGCACCAGGGTCTACGGCTATGTGGGTAACTTCTATTTCCTTATACCACCCGTTGTTATTTCGCCATCCTATTATTGTGTAATAACGTGACCCCTTTTCCATAAGATATTCGCCAAGCTCAAACTTGGAAGTTTCTCTGAGCTGAATCGTTTCTACCCGCTTGTATTCGGTAATAGTACCTTGCCGGCCACGGAGCTCAAGCCACTGCTTACCAATATTGTCGCTGCCGGTCATAAGCTTGCTTTCTTGAAGTATGCCACTTGCCTCACGATAGAATGACTGAAGATCGCCGGATTGATTAAACGATGAAATCCAATCCTTTTGAAGGTCTTGGGTCTCGCGAGATTGCGCTACGGCATCGTCAATAAAAGTAATCAGGATCAGTGTAAATAAACTTTTATAGAATGCGTTCATCAGCGGTGAGAAAGTACTACTTTTTTAAAAATGCAAACTATAACTCCGGATAACAAAAAAGGAGCAGTTTAAAATCTGCTCCTTTTCAATGTCTTCAGACAATAACATTAAATATACACCTGATGGGTATGGTTTTACCGCCCTTTAGCATAATATGGTTTTGTGTAACTGCCCAAACTGTAGTTTCCACTTCGAGTGGCATACTCAGGATATTTTCAAACTGAATTAGAACTTGTCGTTTATGAATATTGCCTAAGACTAATGACCTGTCTAAATTATGACGTCTTATACTTTTGTCACTTTCGTTAGTTAATACCTCTTTCTTATTGAACGAAATTTTATCTAGTTCCGATTTGTCAATTTTATGAATGGATTTTAAAAGCATGATAATGATGGTTTGTAGTTAAAGAATTATTTTCTGTTTACACAAACAGTCATCAGTCGCATAACTTTAATGAACTAAACAAGATAAAATACTTTTTATCAGCTATGCCGTTTGAAAGGTCAAGCATAGCTATATTTTCCAGGGGCAACGGGTTTTTGTAAGGCCGCGATGGCTTTGATTTTCTTACTTTTTTAAACTGAAGAACTTTATGAACTACCTCATTGCCTACCTTAATCCCTTCACAAACCTCAGTGATATTCTCTTCGGCCATTGTTGGAGCACCCGCTAAAAGCACCATCAGAAGTACGTAAGGTACGCTTTTGATTGGTTTTAATAATATGTTAAGACACAGGTTGGTCACAATACATTAGACAGATTATTCAAAATAATCATTGGATTTTTTTTGTCTCCAATTCAATTATATGGTAGTTTAACAGTGTTGGTTTTAATAAGTTTGGTGATGTCGTTATTTTTTAATTTCGGATCATCATTTTTCTAAAAAGTAAGTATCTGGAGTTGTGAAAGGCCTTACAACTTTTGTGATATGGGCTCATCCTTAGGCTGTTCTAATGGTTTCTTCATGAGTATATCAGTTTGATGATCACTACCCAAGATAAAAGAATGCTGGCCGAAAGGGGTAAAGCCTAAGCGTTCATAAAACCTAATGGCGTCTGTATTATATTCCCAAACACCCAGCCAGATATAGCCAAGACCCTTATTGAGCCCTCGTTGAATTGCTTTATCCAGCAATAGCTTTCCCAGTCCTTTGTTTTGGTATTCTTTGATGATGTAAATCTGCTGTACTTCAAGGCAATTGGTGAGATGTGGTTCCGTTTGACTCAGGCCATAGTTTATTTTTAAATACCCGATGGTTTGATCATCAGCTTCCAGAAAATAGAACTCCGAATCAGCATTTAACTGCTTCTTCAAGCTTTCCAGTGACCTGCTTTCGTTAACGTAGGCGTCCATGTCTTCGGGAGTGTTAACGGACCCAAATGCATCGATGAAAGTGGTTGTACTTATGGCCTGCAGCTCTTTAAGATCAGCTTCGGTAACAGCTTTTATTTCCACAGATTAAAAATGCTAATTAGTGGGTAGAGCGTCAAGCAGGTGTATTAATTAAATATTACTAGTGCCCGAGAATGGATTTTTGATCTGGAATCATGTGTAAAAACGCTCTTTTTAAATTCCCTCAAGGACGGTTCTTAGTTGGGGTAGTTTTCAAATTCAAAGAAAAGTCCATTCTCAGATGCTTGAAAGGCGCTGCTTCTTGTTCAAAAAATTTAGTCGGATATCAATAATTAAATATTTTAGATTACCTTATCACTTCACTAATTCAATTTATCATTTATCATGAACAGAAGTTATTTATTGCGTTCGATAGGGTTGTACCTGTTAGTTGTAATCGCATCGTGCACATCAAAAACAGATGAAAAAAACAAACCAGATACGATTATCGAGGAGGATAACCGTATTCAAATCTCTTTGGCTCAATGGTCGTTGCATAAAACCTTTTTTGGCGGCCCGGTGAAAGACTGGGGCCGTTTTGAGAGATTGATTAAAACTTATCCTGACTCATTGCTCCAAGGTGAAGACCCCATGAATTTTCCTAAGATGGCGGCTGACTATGGTGTCAATACGATTGAGCTTGTAAATGTATTTTACTACGGCAAGGCTAATGATCAGGCCTATTGGAAGGAATTTAAGAATAAGTGCAATGATGCTGGAGTCTCTGTTGGATTGATCATGTGTGATCGCTTGGGAAACTTGGGCGACCCGGATTCCCTGGCAAGGGCGCAAGCAGTTAAGAATCATCATATTTGGGTGGATATAGCAGAGTTTTTGGGTGCTTCGGCGATTCGGGTAAATGCTGCCGGTGAAGGTACCGAAGAGGAAGTAGCTGCCAGTGCGGTAGCAGGGCTTAAAAGCCTGGCTAAATATGCTTCTTCAAAAAATATAAGTGTAATTGTGGAGAATCACGGAGGCTACTCATCAGATGGTAAATGGCTTGCCGGAGTTATGAATGAGGTGGGTCTGGACAATGTAGGCACCCTTCCTGACTTTGGAAATTTCTGCATTGAACGCGGAGATGGTGGGTGCATCCGGGAATACGACAGATATCAGGGCATGGCTGAGATAATGCCCTTTGCTAAAGGGGTAAGCGCGAAATCCCACGAATTTGATTTGGAGGGCAATGAAGTACGCACAGACTTTGCCAAAATGATTCAAATTGTAAAAGAAGCAGGTTTCTCCGGATATATCGGCATCGAATACGAGGGCAATGAACTTTCTGAAGATGAAGGCATAAAAGCTACCAAAGCCCTACTCTATAAAGTACTCGAAAGCAATATCTAAGTCAAAATTCATAGGGTAACACATCGCTCAGGGGGATGGGTATTTCCAATACGTAGTGTTTGAACTTTTGTCGTGTACTGTGATGCTTAAACCAATGTATTCTTTTTGTGTTTTAAGTAGGATTAAAAAGTCAGCTACGCGATAAATCTTATAAAATAGCTCTAATTGTGACACTTTCGTGATACTTGAACGTGTACTTAGGACCATCGAAATGAAATACCGCTGAAATTAAATTGAATAAATTATGAAAAAAGGAAATTTCGTTCTGCTGTTGTTTTTTATATTTTGGGCTACTTCCTGTGAGATTACTCAGCTCAACCAACCTGACGAGGAAGAGGAATTAGAGGTTGTACAAGCACCAACAACACTACCTGCTTCGTCCATGGAATTCGAAAATGCATTCCACGGGGGAGATCAAAGATCCTGGAAAACGGTTTCCTTTACTTTTATGGGCGTAGGTGGTATTCAGGATTGCCGACTTGATGATAACATGACCATAAACGCCGATGGCACCTATGAGTATGACGGCGGGAGTAATCTTTGTGGTGCGGAAGATTCGGAGCGTATAAAAACAGGGACCTGGGAGGTGACAAATGACGGCAGAAACATAGTTTTTGACTCCGGTACAGTCAACGAATACACGGCTGACGTGACCGGGCTGGAAGATGATCTAATTGCCTTGTCCGGCCAATATATCGGGCTTAACGTAAGTGGGGTTTATCAAATCAAATAGCAATGAAAAGGTTAGTGTTTCTTCTGCTTTTGATATCTGGAAATGGATTTGCTCAAGTTGATTTTTTTCAAAGCGCCAATGCCTTTTTTTCTATTAATGTAAAAAATGGAAATGTAGCTTATGCCTCTATAAAAGCAGAGCCTGAGCAGCTAAACAGTCTTGTAAATGCCATAGCTTCATTTAATCTAAAAAATTCCGGTACAAAAACTAAGAAGGCCTTTATGATCAATGCCTATAATCTGTTAGCAATTAAAGGGATAGTTGATAATTACCCGGTTAAATCACCCTTTGACGTTAAAGATTTTTTTGATGCAAAGCGGTATACCGTGGCTGGAGAAAAGATGTCTTTGAATATCCTTGAGAAAGAAAAACTATACCCTATGTCCAAAGACCCCCGGTTACATTTTGTGCTGGTTTGTGCGGCCGTGAGTTGTCCGAAGCTGGCTGATTTTGCTTATGTTCCTGCCAAGCTGGAATCACAGATTGAGTCGAAAACCAAGGAAGTTCTTAATGATGACGAATTCATTAGAATAAAGGGGAATAAAGCCCAGGTTTCGGAGATATTTAACTGGTATGCCAATGATTTTAAATCCGAAGGTCAGTCAGTAGCAGAGTTTATTAACCTATACAGGACCTATCCATTACCCTCCAAGAAAGTTGGTTTTTATACCTATGACTGGTCACTCAATAACCTATAAGTATCTATGAAGAAGTATGTAATAGTCTTAATTTGTTTAACCGCAGTTCATAGCGCCATAGCGCAGGAAGAAAGTTCGAACATACAAAAGTATACTCCTTCGGTTTTACTTGAAAAAGGAAAATGGGAGTTGAATTCCTTCTACAATCTGTATACGCAAACAACGATCCGCGACGCAGACGGCGATGAGATCAATCTTGGCCAGCGTCAGACCTTTTTAAACGCCATGTATCAGCTTACCCATGGTATTAGCCCCTCGGGTAAGATTAATATAGGCATTGATGTTTGGGCCACACGCGCCCTTTATGATAATGATGAGGGATCACCTCTTAAGGTATTGACCTTTGCTGATGGTGATTTCAGCCGTACTGCAGTAACGGGAATAGGTCCCCGAATTCGTTATGTGCCATTTAATAGCGTTAGCGGGTTTAGTATCCAATCTACTTTTCTATTTCCGGTGGCAGATGACTTGGAGGAACCGTCTTTTACCGGTCATGACAGGTACACATGGTTTACACAGTTTTTTTACGACATGAAATTATCTTCACAGTGGAGACTATTCCTTGAAACGGATTTTTTATATAGAATTGACAGGGAAGGGGACCGGGCCAATTTTTTCCGGGTGCCTTTCAGCGCCTTCCTTAGTTACTTTCCAAGAGATCAAAAAACAACTATTTTCGCGTTTGGGCAATACTCACCACGTTACGAAAACTTGTCCAATGAGGTGGACGAGCAATTCGGGCTAAATAGTTGGTTCACGCAGCTGGGTGTGGGAGCCAAATACCAGCTCACTCCGAAACTTGGGCTAGAGTTATCCTATGCCAATTTTATTGCTTCGCGGCAGGATGGAGGAGGGTATGCTTTGAATCTGGGATTCAGGTATATTTATTGAATCAATTAAGGTTATTGTGAGAGGTCATGCCTTTTTAGGTATGGCCTCTTTTGTTTAGCCTTGTACTATTATATTACATAGTCGTCCCTTAAAAAGTAGGTATTGGTTCAAATCTTTTTGATTTGGCCTGGAGGTTAGCCCAAATTTGGCCAACGATATCCAGCCAAATTTTTAGTTTCTTTTGGTACTTTACGATCCACTTTCTGAAGTTAAAAGC
>JBCDHA010000234.1:0-6260 GCA_038750705.1 Bacteroidota bacterium | reverse complement strand
TCGCAAAGCAAGGCTTTTTCTATCTCCTTAGTTTCTTTTGCTGAAGTTTCATGGTAGACGTATCTGATCACGTCATTTTGGGTAAATGTTTTGGTCATAGGCGATATTAAATTGTTTTATTTTCTTTCTTAAATTAATGAGTGCGTATCTCATTCTTCCCAACGCGGTGTTGATGCTCACCCCTGTATTTTCTGCTATTTCCTGAAAGCTCATTTCCATATAATGCCGCATCATTAATACTTCTTTTTGAGATTCCGGCAGTTCCTGAATAAGCTCACGCAACTTTGCATGTGTATCTTGTCGTACTTGCTTTGATTCGACGGAATCTTCAGAAAACTCCAGCGTATTGAAAACGTGGCTGCCATCCTCCATAATAATGGTGGGATACCGTTTTTCTTTCCTGAAATAATCTATTGCCATATTATGGGCAATACGCATCAGCCAAGGCAAAAACTTGCCCTCTTCATTGTACCTTCCTTCCTTAATTGTTCTTACCACCTTCACAAAAGTTTCCTGCAAAAGATCCTCCGCTACATAGTTATCCTTTACAATTAAATAGATGGTAGTAAAAACCCGTGATTTGTGGCGGGTGAGCAACTGTTCAAATGCCTCTTCGTTACCATTTTTGTAAAGTGATACCAACTGACTATCACTGATCTTATATTTCTCCATTAAGTCATACAGTTTAGTTAACGTAGAGGTCTATATCATATTGTTGCTTCGGGGGTTTTGTTACGATTATTTTTGAAGTAAGAAATCAAATGTAAATAAATTAAAGGTTAAAAGGCAAAGGATTTAAGTGATAATTTTTTCTATTGTCTTTTGTGCAACCTCCAAAATATTGTTTTACACAAGCTCAATTGCACCTTAAAATACAGCAATCTTTGCGTCGGTAAGGGCGCATCTGTGTAATGTATTGTATCTTTGCGCCTTCACATGAAAAACCTTCAAGAAACCGCTAATGTAGATCTTTTAGACCCTAAGGAATTTATTATCGTAAAGGGCGCCAGGGTCAATAATCTTAAAAATCTCAGTGTAGCGATTCCTAGAAATAAACTAGTGGTAATTACCGGTCTTTCAGGGTCGGGAAAATCTTCTTTAGCTTTTGATACACTTTTTGCCGAAGGTCAAAGAATGTATGTAGAAAGCCTCAGCTCCTATGCGCGTCAATTTTTAGGTAGAATGGAAAAGCCGGAGGTTGATTACATTAAAGGGGTTTCACCCGCCATTGCCATTGAGCAAAAAGTGAACACAAGAAACCCCAGGTCCACGGTAGGTACCACCACAGAAATATACGACTATCTCAAGCTTTTGTTTGCCAGAATAGGGGTCACTTATTCCCCGGTAAGTGGTAAAAAAGTGGCTAAAGATACCGTCACTGATGTTGTGGATTTCATTAATGGTCATAAGAAAGGCGAACGTGTAATGGTCTCCTGCCCCTTAAAAGTGACAAAGGGCCGCTCGCTGGAAAAGGAACTCGACATTCTACTGAGCAAAGGATATACAAGAGTATTGGTGGATGGTGATGTGGCCTTCATCGAGGAACTGCTGGAGACCAAATCTAAGATCGACAAGAGCAAAGAGGTAGAAATTTTAATTGATCGTGCGGTAATCGACGCGGAAGATGAGGATACTGTTTACAGAATAAGCGACTCAATTCAAACTGCCTATTTTGAAGGTATGGGGGATTGTAACGTCGAAGTGATTGGGCAAACTAAGAAGTCCTTTTCTGATCGTTTTGAGGCGGATGGCATAAAATTCGAAGAGCCGTCAGTCAACTTTTTTAGCTTTAATAACCCCTATGGAGCCTGTCGTACATGTGAAGGCTTTGGTAAAGTGTTAGGCATTGATCCTGATTTGGTTATCCCTGATAAAAGCCTTTCCGTATATGAAGGCGCCATAGCCCCCTGGCGTAGCGAAACAATGCAAAAATGGTTGTTACCATTACTTAAGGAGGGAATAAAGTTTGACTTCCCTATCCATCGCGCTATTGAGGATCTTACCGAAGCGGAAGTACAGCTTCTTTGGAAAGGTAACGCGTACTTTGAAGGATTGGATCAGTTTTTTAAATTTCTGGAATCCAAGACGCACAAGATTCAGTATAGGGTTTTGCTCTCAAGATATAGGGGGCGAACAGTTTGCTCCGATTGCAAGGGCACACGTTTACGCAAAGATGCTTCTTATGTAAAAATCAACAATACCTCTATTAGTGAACTGGTTTTGATGCCAATCTCCAGAGCAGCAGCATTCTTTAATAGCATTAAGCTCACGGCTTACGAAGAGACCGTAGCGCTACGCCTTCTCAAAGAAATTAAGAATCGCCTGCATTATCTTGAGCAAGTAGGTTTGGGGTACTTAACCCTCAACAGAATGACGTCAACGCTTTCAGGTGGGGAATTCCAAAGAATAAAGTTGGCTACTTCCTTAGGCAGCGCTTTAGTAGGTTCCATGTACATTCTCGATGAACCGAGTATTGGCCTTCATCCAAGAGATACCAAAAGGCTTGTTCAGGTTCTTGAGACCTTACGCGATCTGGGCAATACGGTAATTGTGGTGGAACACGAAGAAGAAGTGATGCAAGCTGCAGATCAAATTATTGATATTGGCCCGGATGCAGGGGTACATGGCGGGGATTTGATTTTTCAGGGAACAATTGCTGAACTGAACGGTACACAATCACATACCGCTGATTTTCTGTTGGGAAGGGAAGACGTAAAATGGAACGGGGAACGAAGAAAATGGAAGGACAGCATCAAAATTACAGGAGCCACTGAAAATAATCTCAAATCCGTGGATGTCCGGTTTCCTCTGGGGGTGCTTACCGCCATTACCGGAGTTAGCGGGTCCGGTAAGTCTACGCTGGTAAAAAAAATACTTTATCCGGCGGTTGGTAAAATCTTAGGAACGGTGTCAGAGACTACCGGCAAGTTTTCCAAGCTGGAGGGTGACTATGAAAAGGTGACTCAGATAGAATTTGTAGATCAAAATCCTATCGGTAAATCATCGCGATCCAATCCGGTTACCTATGTTAAGGCTTATGACAGTGTTCGTCAGTTATTTGCTGATCAGCCTCTGGCGAAACAACGGGGCTATAAACCATCGCACTTCTCTTTTAACGTAGACGGCGGCCGCTGTGAGACTTGTCAAGGTGAGGGTGTCGTAAAAATTGAAATGCAGTTTATGGCAGATATCTATTTGACCTGCGAAAGCTGTAAGGGGCGCCGGTTCAAGCAGGAAATCTTGGATATCCAATACAAGGATAGGAACATTGCTGAAGTACTGGATATGACGGTAGAAGAGAGCCTGGAATTCTTTGAAGGTAAAGGCCCTATCATCAATAAAATCAAACCTTTGTTTGATGTGGGTCTAGGATATATTGGTCTTGGCCAATCCTCTAATTCCCTTAGTGGTGGCGAAGCCCAGCGGGTGAAGTTGGCTTTCTACCTGGGTAAAAATACGAATGCCGCTAAAGATCATATCCTATTTGTATTTGACGAACCCACTACCGGTCTTCATTTTCATGATATTAACAAACTACTCACTTCGGTGAATGCATTAATTGATCAGGGTAACTCTGTGATAATTATTGAGCACAACATGGATGTGGTAAAATGTGCAGATTGGGTTATTGATCTTGGGCCTGAAGGGGGTGAAGAAGGTGGGAACGTTGCCTTTGCCGGCACTCCCGAAGACATGAAAAACCTTTCCGATAATCACACTGCTTCGTTCCTAAAAGAAAAGTTGTAGGTCTTCCTTTGGTATTTAGGTCATAGGAATAATAGTCTTCGAATACGTTTGCAATAGGCGTACATCCATTTATATTTGGGCAAACTTCCCCATCTAAATTATGTCTGATTTTCTCGAATTGATTAAAGGTAGGAACCCGGGAGAACCTGAGTTTCATCAAGCCGCAGAAGAAGTCATTGAAACCGTTACCCCCGTTCTGGATAAAGAACCGAAGTACAGGAAACACAAGATTCTTGAAAGAATGCTGGAGCCAGAGCGATTGATCTCTTTTCGGGTTACTTGGATGGATGATAACAATGAGGTGCAGGTTAATCGCGGCTATAGGGTACAAATGAATGGTGCTATTGGCCCGTATAAGGGCGGGCTGAGATTTCATCCTTCTGTTTACCCGGGTATTTTAAAGTTTTTAGCTTTTGAGCAGACATTTAAAAATGCATTGACAGGGTTGCCCTTGGGCGGGGGAAAAGGAGGCGCAGATTTTAACCCTAAAGGAAAAACAGAGGCGGAGGTAATGCGTTTTTGTCAAAACTTTTACGCAGAACTCATCAAACATGTGGGTCATAGGACTGATGTACCTGCCGGTGATATTGGTGTGGGTGGCCGGGAAATAGGCTATATGTTCGGAATGCATAAAAAGTTAAGTAGTCAGTTTACAGGAGTGCTGACCGGCAAGGGCGTAGGATGGGGCGGAAGCCTTATGCGTACCCAAGCGACAGGTTATGGACTTGTGTATTTTGCTCAGAATATGTTAGCTACAAAGGGGGATGATTTTAAAAATAAGATATGCTTAGTTTCAGGTTCAGGAAACGTGGCTCAGCATGCCATTGAAAAAATACTGTACTTGGGCGGTAAACCAGTAACAGCGTCTGATTCGTCCGGGTTTATTTATGATGAGGAGGGCATTGATCATGAGAAACTTGCTTTCATAAAGGACCTGAAAAACAACAAAAGAGGCAGGATCAAGGAGTATGCACAGCAATATTCCTCAGCAACATATCACGAGACAAAGCGCTCAGATGAGGCAAATGCTTTATGGAACATCAAAGCCCAATGTGCCTTTCCTTGTGCTACTCAGAATGAGCTTAACAGAAAAGATGCCGAGAACCTGGTAACAAATGGCGTTCAGTTGATTGGTGAAGGAGCTAATATGCCACTTACGGCTGAGGCCATTGAGCATGTGATCGATAACAAAGTTCTGTATTCACCCGGCAAGGCATCCAATGCAGGAGGAGTGGCCACCTCCGGTATTGAGATGATGCAAAACTACATGGGCAGCTATTTGACTTCGGACGAAGTAGATACTCGCTTAAAAGGCATTATGAAAAGCATACACGATGACTGCCTAAGGGCGGCTGAAACTTATGGTTTTCCGGGAAATTACATGGCAGGGGCTAATATTGCAGGGTTCATAAGAGTAGCTGATGCCATGATCGCCCAGGGGATAATCTGATTGGAAAAACCCCTTAGAGCTATGATGGTTTAGCGAAAATCATTAGTTTTCTAAGCATTATGAGCTTAACGTTGGCGGCCAGAGCGTCACAAACTCTACTGATTTTTTTGCTAGTCATTGGCTCTCTTGCAGCACAGCAAGGTGGATATTTCCTGAGCCATCATAAACCCCAAGGTACATTTGATGAAGTGAGTTTCGGCATTCTCCAGGATGAAACAGGCATCATGTACGTGGCCAACAGAACGGGCATTATCATCTTTGATGGGAAGCATTGGGATTTCCTCCGGACTCCATCGGCAATTTTTGCGTTAACGATCAATAAGGATACTAAAACGATCTATACAGCAGGGCGAAATGGATTTGGAAAACTTGAGAAGGACAATTTTTTTAACCTCAAGTATCGACCGCTTTCAGATTCCTCATTTACGAATTCCGATATATTTTCAATTTTAGAATTTGAGAATAAGATCTATGGTATTAACGAGGGACAGTTTTTTGAATATGATTTAAAAACAGGGGAGGTTGTTTCTTTAAAGGCAAAAAGAGGAGGTTACTTTACAAACCTATTCCTTTTAGACAATAGGGTACACGTAATCAACACAGTAAGCGGTATTCTAGAACTGGATAAAGGGTCACTGATACCAGCTAAAGAAAAAAATCTTAATGGGGTTTTTGTTACTTCATTTGCCAGCTATTCTGATAATAAAGTCCATATACTCGAAAAGGAAGACCAATCGCTATGGCTTTATAAGGATAGAAAGCTGAGTAAAATTCCTCTTAGCGCTGAAGATGAGTCCTTTCTTAAGGATAACCGTATTCAACAAATCGTTTGGCTGGATCAAGACGTAGTAGCTGCAAGTATGCTTAGAGGGGGTCTTGTATTTCTGGAACCGTCCAGCGGCAAGTTTTTACAAGTGCTGGATAGTGAAAGTGGATTGCCTGACAACGAGATTTATTTCATAAGTACCGACAGGGAGAAAAATCTATGGGTATCTCACAAAAAGGGTTTTACAAGAGTATCTACTACTATTCCATTCAGGAATTTTAGTGGATATGCCGGGCT
>JBCDHA010000233.1:0-6261 GCA_038750705.1 Bacteroidota bacterium | reverse complement strand
GTTCCGCTTGTGCTGTAAACTTGAGGAGTATCTTGGGCTGTTAAACTGTAATTTATAAAACTGGTGAATATGAATAAAGTGATAAGCTTATTCCATTTTAATTTCAAATGCATTAGACAAGGTTTGAGCACTAATATCATCCGCAAAAAGAAGCATTAACAGAAACAGGATAATGATAACAATGTATACTAACTTCTTTTTGTCGTTATAAAGCATATGCCGAATACCCGAAGTGCTGTAGTACTTTTGGTACTGTTTTAAAAAGCCGTCAAAATCACGATAGCTTCTAACAGTCGATAGGCTCGGTGAAGGAGCATTTATTTTAACCCTAATCTTAGTCATGATATTTGATCTCTTTAGATATCTTCTTGAGCTTATCAATAACCCTGTATGTTTTTACCTTGGCATTAACTTCTGTAAGTCCAAGTAAATAGCCAATTTCCCTGAAAGATAACTCTTCAAAGAAGCGTAGTTCTATAAGCTGTATCTCGGCTTCATTTAATTGCTCTAGTAACACTGGAACGAGGATGCTGGGATCTAAAACCGGTGCAGTATATTCAATTTCGGAGATGATAAGATTAATATGATCATCAGTAATGTTTACTATTCGATCCATTTTATCCTGCTCTCTAAAAAAGAGGTTAATCTCATTGATGGCTATTCTATATAGCCAGGCAGAGAAGGGTACACCCTGGTATTTATATCGATTAATATTTTTCAGGCTTTTCAGAAAAACCCTGGAGGTGACATCCGCACTTGCATCCAGGTTATCAACGCGTTTTTGAATGAACAGAAACAGTTGATCATAGTACTTAACATATATTGGGGCAAAGTTCTCCGGGTTTTTTTGAGCGCTCTTGATAATATCATGTTCCTCAAGAATCTCGGCCTCACTTCTATGGTAGGACAGAGCAGCGGTGATAGCCAATACAGGAGATATTAAAATAGTGTGAATGACGTTTATAATCCACCATAAAGTGATTTGATACGTATTAAAAACCTGATGCATTGTGCGCATATGCTTAAGTTACAATCATTTTCTAATTTTAGAAAAATATCCGGTCATGCCGTCTTCGGTCAGCCGACCGGATATCTACCGCCTTTACAATGTCTGCTGACCGCCATCAGCAGATCTCTCATTGTTATTGGAAATGAAGTGACTACATAATGCAAAAGCTTATGAAGGGTACACTTTTTCCCAATAAATTTTTTGGTGATGCTAGTAATCCTACCTTTGGCGCTCGAAAAACGCATAAATAATCAATAAAACGAGGTAATGTCTGAAGTAAAGAAAGGAGATAAGGTTAAGGTCCACTACACCGGAAAATTAAATAATGGAGAAGTTTTTGACTCCAGTGTCGGCAAATCACCCCTTGAATTCGAAGTAGGAGCAGGAATGATGATTGCAGGGTTTGATGCTGCGGTAAATGGCATGAAGGTAGGTGATAAAAAGGTGGCTGAGATTCCTGCAAGTGAGGCCTACGGAGATGTGAATGAGAAAATGATTGTTGATATTAGTCGATCGCAACTACCAACGGATTTAGTACCGGAGATAGGGCAGCAATTAGCTATGCAGCAACCAAACGGACAATCTGTTCCCGTGACGGTAACCCAGGTTCAAAAGGACAGCATTACCATAGATGCTAATCACTCATTAGCCGGAAAGGATTTGATTTTTGAAATAGAGCTTATTGGTATAGCATAAAAGTAGAGACGTAAAAAAAGGTCGTTCAAATTATTTTGAACGACCTCAAATTCTTTGTAGCGTTTTTACTCAGATAGATATCCGAAAATAATTCACGTCTTTTAGAATAGCTTTCTTTTTATTCGGCAGATTCTTCTCCTGTTTCTTCTTTCTTCGTCTTTTGGAAATCTAATAAACCAATGGCTGCTCCGAAACCTGCCAGGCAAGCTACAATGGTAATGAATAAACTAGCTCCGTCTCCTATATATTGCTCCATAAATGTATTTCGTTATGTGCCGCCAAATTTAGGGATAACCTTTAAAAATCACTCCTTTTTAGGTCGAGTATTTAAGAGTTGGTAAGACAATCCTAGTCGCAATAGATTGTATTTAGCTTCGCCGGCTATCTGGCTTGACTCTTCGTAAATTGAGGTAAGGCCACGACTATAAGCGAATTCTACATTGAATTTATCATTAAGCACATAACCAAGTCCTACGTTCGCCAGCCACTGGCTAGTATTAAATCCACGTCCGTCAGTAAAAGTACGCTCTTCTATAACGGTAGTCAAAGTCTCAGTGTCAATGCTTACTACATCGCCCTTTGTTCGTGAGTATATTCTTCTGGCCATAGAAATTCCTACTATTCCATATATCTTGTTTGAGAATAGGTAAGATAACTCTATTGGTACAGATAAATAAACAAGGTGGGCAGGTCCCTTTTCGAGGTCACCAACTACCAGGTTATCCGGAGTTATTTGTGTGTCTTGACCATCGCTGTCTATAACTATGATCTCACCATCTCTGATTAAGCCAAAAGAGCCCGTTGTTGTGCTTATTCCGGATATATTAATGGTACGTTCAAACTTGATATAGTCAAATCCTAACCCTGCTCTAAGGGATAGCTTTTTGGAAAGTGAAAACTGCGTCTTGCCGCCAAGTGAGAAACCAAAAAAGTTCTTATATGCCTCCTCAACCTCCGGGTTGGTCGTTTGAAAGCTAAACCCTGAAGAGGGCTGAAAATTAGTGCCCTCAATAACTTCGTTACCAATAAAGCTATAGCTTGTACCCGCATTAAGCTCGATACCACTGAGCTGCCCGTGGCAAGGAACGGTAAGGCTTAACACCGAGCATACAACTATACAAATGAAATTTTTCCTCATCCAATACTTACTTTTTTGACCTTTCTCAATTTGACAATAATAAAGACGATTGCTACAAGTATAATGGTACCCATGAGACCAAGTAAAATCACAATTCTATTGTTCTTTAGCTTCAAAGCCGTTATTTCCTGATTTCGCTTTAAAATTTCCAGCTCTTTTTCCTTCTGTTGGAACTCATAGGCCATTTCTAACCTCGCCAGTTTACGGCTGCTTTCTTCATTGTAAACATAATCCTTGACCTTGTCATAAAGTAGTCGGGCTTCATAAGCTGTTTTAAATTCACCTTGGTCAAAGGCAATAGTGGCAAGCCCTTGGTACACCTGTTTTAATATTGGATTTTCTTTTAGCTCTGACGCAATACTCATAGCTCTGTTAAAATAGGTTTTCGCATTTTTGTATTGCTTCAACTCCATATTCACCGAACCTATGTTAGCCAATGCATACGCCTGGCCTCTAAAGTTGTCGTCTGCCATTGCAATTTGAAGTGATCTCTCGTAATAAGACATTGCCTGGGTAAAGTCCTTTTTGTAGAAATATATGTTACCCAGGTTGTTTAATGGATCAAAACCTGGTTTGTCACCTATTTCATCGGTGAGGGCAATGGCTTTGTCGAAATATTCCATGGCTTTATTATCATCGCCCATGTCGCTGTAGGCATTGCCAATATTATTTAGTGCTCCTACCATCTGTGCTTTTTTATCCAACTTCACAAAAGTCTCATAGGATTCTATGTAATAAATCAGCGCTTTATCATAGGTCTCTTTGAGTGAGTAAACAGTACCTATATTGTTCATTGTAGAAGCTAACAGAAGCTTATCGTCAAGATTTGTACTTATTCGGATGGATTCGATGTAGTTATCCAGCGCTTTGTCATAAACGCCCTGGTTTTTATAAACCACGCCAATATTGTTAAGCGCAGCAGCACGTCCTTTTTGGTAGTCAATGAGGGTGGCCAATTCAAGTGCCTCTTTTGAGTATTCCAAAGCACGTGTGGGTTCGGATTCAATATAACCAATATAGATTTTGTTCAGAATATCTACTTTCGGCCTTCCGTTTGCTGTTTTAAGCGCATTTTGGAGGCTGTCAATATTCTGATTTGCTAAAGTGCCAAAAGCCAACAGGTATAAACATATTCCGAGAAAATGCTTCATCATATATCTATAGATTTAAAACTAAAGTAAGCATAATCACCCATTTGTACGGAAATATTCAAAAGCCGTTTACATAATAAAAATTCTTTCTGCCTTCGTAACTGTTTATATTCGACTTATTCATATAACATGAGGCCACTTTTTTCTCTCTTAGTATTTCTATTATCCACTAATCTAAACGCGCAGACGGCAGATGAGGAATCCGTTAAACAAGTTGTGTATCAGCTGTTTGACGGAATGAGACAAGGTGACAGCACTATGATAAGCGCTGTTTTTACAAAAGATGCTGAAATGCACACTATTTTTGTAGATAAGGAAGGCGCTCCAAACCTTCAAAAAGGTTCTTTACAGCGCTTTCTTATCGCTGTTGGCACTCCACATGAAAGTGTTTGGGACGAACCTATTTGGGATATTGAAGTTCAGATTGATGGAAACCTGGCTCAGGTATGGACTAAATATGCATTTTATCTGGACGACAAATTTAGTCACTGTGGTGTCGATGCCTTTCAACTGTTTAAGGGCAACACCGGTTGGAAAATATTTCAACTGACTGATACGAGAAAAAAGGAAGGGTGTGTGATACCGGATCATGTTAAGAAGAAAGTAAAAAAATGAAATACCTAATTTTTACGCTCTTAATGCTGGGTTCAACTGTTTGTAGGGCACAAACAACAGTGATTCTGGTCAGGCACGCTGAAAAGATTCAGGATAACTCAAAAGATCCGGGGTTGACAAAGGAAGGAACGACACGGGCTCAAGAGCTACTGAGAGTGTTGGAAAATACTGAGATTGATGAGATTTATACCACTCCCTTTAACAGAACACGACTGACAGTAGAGCCATTAGCGAAGCACTTCGACCTGGAGGTACAAGAGTATAACCCATTTGATTTACCCGCTATAGTAGAAAAGATCAGGTTAGCAGGTAAGAAGACCTTAGTATTTTCCGGGCATTCGAACACCACCCCTATCTTAGCTAATCTTCTTTTAGGAAATGAAAAGTTTAAGCCCTTAAATGAAAAAGACTACGATAATCTCTATATTATTACCCTAAACGAGGGTAATTCCAGCGTGGTGCAAATTGCTTATGGAGTACCTTCAGTTTTCTAATTGACGAGCACAACATTCGAATCGTTGATTTGTTGAAAATGACATGCTGTCATTTACCAAAAAAGGGATCTATTGCCAACAGGCCGATGTGTTCATTGATCCATGGAAACCGGTTGATAAAGCTTTAATTACCCATGGTCATGCAGATCACAGCCGATGGGGCCACAAAAAATATTTGAGTACTAAAAGCGCTGCGCCTGTCATCCGTCATCGGTTAGGAGATATCAACCTGTCCACTGTTGAATTTGGTGAGCAAATAAACCTCAATGGCGTAAACATTTCTTTTCACCCCGCCGGGCATATTGTTGGTTCCGCACAAATAAGGTTAGAACATAAAGGGGAAGTATGGGTAGTCTCAGGTGATTACAAGCTTGAGCAAGACGGTATTACGGAAGCCTTTGAACCTGTGAAGTGTCACACATTCATTACCGAATCTACCTTTGGTTTGCCTGTGTATAAGTGGAAAGAGCAAATTGAGGTTTTTCGAGAAATTAATTCCTGGTGGAAAACGAATAAAGAGGAGGGGAAAGTCACGGTGTTAACCGGTTATGCCTTGGGTAAAGCTCAGCGTATCATTCAAAACTTAGATGACTCTATTGGCACAATTTTTACTCATGGGGCCATTGAAAATGTAAATGATGTAATTCGCAGTCAAGGTATTGAATTAAAACCTACAAAACGGGTAGTTCAGGACATGACGAAGAATGATTTTGCCGGTAGTATCGTCATAGCAACACCATCGGCGGTAGGATCTTCGTGGATAAAGAAATTTGGGAACGTTTCTATTGGTGCGGCTTCCGGGTGGATGAATCTAAGAGGTACCAGACGAAGGAGGAGTGTGGACAGAGGCTTTGTTCTTTCTGATCATGCAGATTGGGACGGTTTAAATAAAGCCATAGAAGAAAGCGAGGCTGAGCGCGTTTTTGTAACTCATGGCTATACCAATATTTTCTCAAAGTGGCTCAATGAAAAAGGGCTGGATGCCGCCGTAGTGGAAACTCAGTTTGAAGGCGAGCTTATGGAGATTGGCGAAGAAACGACAAAGGAAGAAGAGTGAGAGAATTTGCTGAACTATTCAGACGATTAGACCAAACCACGAAGACTTTAGTAAAAGTTGAGGCCTTAGCAGACTACTTTTCTAAAGTAAATGACCACGAC
>JBCDHA010000232.1:0-6265 GCA_038750705.1 Bacteroidota bacterium | reverse complement strand
TGTACAAGAGGCAGAGCAAGGTATGCAAATGGGGCGTATGATCGCTCTAATGTCACTTCCTTTAGAAGTGCCAGGCATGGTAATCAACCGCTACTGCGGTTCCGGTCTTGAAGCTATCAACATTGCGGCGGCTAGAATTCACGCAGGCATGGCCGATTGTATTATAGCCGGAGGCACAGAATCCATGTCACTTGTCCCTGTCATGGGTTACAAGACGGCACTGAACTATGAGATAGCAAGTAAAACACCAGATTACTACACGAGTATGGGTTTAACGGCGGAGCAGGTAGCCAAAGAGTTTAAGGTTTCTCGTGAAGATCAAGACGAGTTTTCGTATAACTCGCACATGAAAGCTTCGGCGGCTCTAAAAGAGGAAAAGTTTAAAGATCAGATTGTGCCCGTTACCGTCAAAGAGACCTACATAGACAGTAATATGAAAAAGCAAACTCGCGAATTTGTGGTTGACACTGATGAAGGAGTCCGTGCGAGTACCACCACCGAAGCATTGGCGAAACTCAAACCTGTTTTTGCTATGGGAGGCTCAGTCACTGCCGGTAATTCTAGCCAAACTTCCGATGGAGCTGCATTTGTTATGGTCATGTCTGAAAAAATGGTGAATGAGTTAAATCTTAAGCCTATTGCCAGAATGATGAGTTATGTAGCGGCTGGCGTGGAACCAAGAATTATGGGGATCGGTCCTGTGGCAGCAGTGCCTAAAGCCTTAGATAAAGCAGGTCTTAAGTTAGACGACATCGATCAAATCGAATTAAACGAAGCCTTCGCCGCTCAATCTTTGGCTGTTATTCGTGAGTTAGGTGTCGACCAGGAAAAGCTCAATCCAAATGGTGGCGCCATTGCACTTGGTCATCCATTAGGTTGCTCTGGCGCAAAACTTTCCATACAGCTGTTTGATGAGATGCGCAGAAGAAAGCAAAAGTATGGTATGGTGACGGCCTGTGTTGGTGGCGGTCAGGGAGTGGCCGGTGTTTACGAATTCTTAAACTAGTCTTGAGCCTGAGTATTTCTGTGTCAAGCTATAAAAATTATAAGTGTGAATGTTGTCCGTAAGTGCTCAGGACTTACGACTCAATACTAAAAATCAAGAAATATGAGTACAATAGTCGAAGAAAAAAAAGCAATTAAAGGTGGAGAGTTTCTAATTAAAGAAACTGATGCCCAGGATGTTTTCATTCCTGAAGAGTGGAGTGAAGAGCAGCGTATGATAGCTCAAACTTGTCAAGATTTTATTGAACAGGAGATAAACCCAAAGCTGGATGAAATTGATTCTATGCAGCATCCAGAGCTTATGCCATCTCTTCTGGATAAATCCGGAGAGCTTGGCTTGTTGGGTACCAGCGTTCCTGAAGCATATGGCGGCTTTGGAATGAATTTTAATACCTCTATGCTGGTTGCAGAGGTATTTGGTGGTGCGCATTCATTCGCCGTTGCTATCTCTGCACACACAGGTATCGGAACATTGCCCATTCTTTACTATGGAAATGAAGACCAGAAGCAAAAATACTTACCTAAGTTAGCTACAGGCGAGTGGAAGGCCGCCTATTGTTTAACGGAGCCGGACTCAGGTTCTGATGCTAACTCCGGAAAAACAAAAGCCGTATTGACTGAAGATGGTAAGCATTATGTCATTAATGGTCAAAAGATGTGGATAACCAACGGTGGTTTTGCCGATATTTTCATAGTATTTGCCAAGATTGATAATGATAAAAACCTATCAGCATTTATAGTAGAGAAAGAATACGGTGGCATAACCATGAATGAGGAAGAGAAAAAGATGGGAATAAAAGGCTCATCTACCCGCCAGATCTTCTTTAATGACTGTAAAGTACCTGTCGAAAATCTTCTTTCTGATCGGGAAAATGGATTTAAAATCGCTGTAAATATCCTTAACATTGGCAGGATCAAACTAGGTGTTGCCGCAGTGGGAGGTTCTAAAAGAATAATTAGTACGGCTGTTAATTATGCCAATGAGCGTAAGCAGTTTGGCACATCAATTTCAACCTTCGGAGCCATCAAGAATAAAATAGCGAGGATGGCTACAATTACTTATGCTTCCGAATCGGCGCACTATAGAGCAGGTCAAAATATTGATGACGCCTATGATGCATTGATTGCAGGTGGAATGGAAGAGGCGACGGCCAAATTAAAATCAGTAGAAGAATTTGCTATTGAGTGTGCTATACTTAAGGTTCATGGTTCTGAAATACTTGACTTTTGCGCTGACGAGGGTGTACAAATCTATGGCGGAATGGGATTCTCTGCTGAAGGGCCAATGGACAGAGCTTACCGAGATGCTCGTATCAATAGAATATTTGAAGGGACAAACGAAATTAACCGCATGCTCTGTATCGATATGTTACTGAAAAGAGCAATGAAAGGAAGCATCGACCTTATGTCTCCTGCTATGGCAGTCCAAAAAGAGCTTATGTCTATTCCTGATTTTGGTGCCGGTGATGGAGATGAATTGTTTGCTATGGAGAAAAAAGCGTTGGTGAACCTTAAAAAGGCCGGTCTGATGGTTGCAGGTGCGGCTGTTCAGAAATACATGCAGAAGCTTGGCGAAGAACAGGAGATATTGATGAATCTGGCTGATATGCTTATTGAAGGATATGTGGCTGAGTCTACACTTTTGAGGGTTGAAAAACTTGTGCGCCAGCAAGGTGAAGGTGCTTTAGGCGTTGAAATAGACATGATGCGGGTATACCTGCATGAGGCTATTGAAAAAGCTGCCTCCGCGGGCAGGGAAGCTATCAACTCTTTTGCCGAAGGCGATGAGCAACGTATGATGCTCATGGGCTTGAAGAGGTTCACTAAGGTAGAACCAATGAACCTTAAAGGTGCAAGAAGACGCATAGCTGACCATGTAATAGCTAAAAACGAATATCCATTTTAGTATTTTAGTCCAAAGAAAAATGGCGAACAAGCCTCGACATCTGTTGAGGCTTTTTTAATTGTGTGTAACCCCTATTTAACTACTTTAACATGATTATGCTGTATATTAACATGCAAATTTCTCTTTCTCATTTTAGTTGTTAAAATAGCACATAATTTGGAGAAAAGAGATGTAGTCTTTAGCATTCAGCCCGACATAGCTTTGCACCAAATTTTAATGAAATGAGAAAAGCGATTCAAAGTTTGATGGTAGCGGTAGTTCTGTTAGGTTCAATAGGACTGGCTAAGGGGGGTGATCCTTTTGTAAAGGTAGCAAAGAAGGGAAGCAAAGAGTTTTTTCTTTTTATGGATACGGTCAGTATCAATGAAGAGAAATCAATAATCTCGTTAAAAGACTTATCCGGAGGTGTAATTTACACCGAACAAATAGAGGGTAGCAAGGTATTAAGAAAGCTTTTTGACGTGAAAGCTCTTCCTTCAGGTGAATATTTCCTTGAAATCGAGAAAGAAGACGGAGTTAAATCCTGGTCGTTATTTGTCGAAGAAGATGAACTTAAAATACGTCAGCAAAACGATTTGCAGTATCATAACCCGACACTTATTCAGAGCCAAGATAACAAGTTGATGGTTTCTTTGCTTAATAGCACAGAAGACGGCGTGATCATTAATATTCATCACGATAACAATAATGAAGTACTCTTTCAAGATACACTTGGAAATGATTTTGTAATTCAGCAGATATATGATCTATCTAAGCTAAAGGCTGGTGACTATACTATTACTGTTCAGGCAAATAACCGATCATATACAAAAAAAATAACTATATAATTTTTTAGCCTAAACAAGAAGTAAAAAGGGTTTTGACATTTGTCAAAACCTTTTTTTAGTTTTTAGCAATACTGCATTAGAGGATTAACTTTTTTTACTGGTGTTTGACTAAATTTTTTTGAACAAGAAAAAAATGTCGTTAAAGCTTCTTAGAAAAGATTGTTTTTTAAAGGCTGAAAACTAATCCCCACTAAGCACTGCCCTTTAGAGGATTTAAAAGGTGTTTTTAGCGAATGATTCCAAATCAAAAAATCTTTTCTCGGACGCCGGTATTTTTTTAATCCATGTCGGTATTAGGGTATTAGTCCAAAAAATTAAAGATCTATGTCAAGTATTTTTTATTGTAGAAGCGGTCAGGTCGGCGGTACCGGTTTACATCGATCAGCCTCACCTTTATTGGGGATTTTTTGGCTATAGACTTTTTAAGATCGATCTGCTTTTTTATGCTTATAGAATTAGCTGTTGCATATATGAATATTATGAAAGCCGCTACGGCTGCTATAATCGTTACTCGTTCCATAGACCAATCCTTTTTTCTATAGCCAAACAAGCCCTGTGCCAAACTAGTTTTTAAAGGATCCGAATTATTCAAAAGTAGTCAGCTTCGCGATCTATACGAACAGCTTGAATTTATTCCATGTTTAACCCTATGTGAAACGTGAAGAAGTACCCATCTCATTTATGGTACCGGCACCGGCCTTTACCTCTAAAGAGGATTTACTTAAAGAGCTTTCTTGGAGGCACCAGGAATATCCCGAATTTTATATATGGTGCGTTATTGGCGTGCAGATCTATAATGGCATCGCGGCTTCTATGTCCGGGTTCGCCTAGATGATATCTTAAATTTTTCGAAATGCCCACATCCAAGCCAAGCCAGAGCCAATCGTGTAGTTCGCGTTCAAAGCTAAGGCCCAAATTGAGGTCCGCCTTGCGCAGTACCAATGGATTCGTATCGGAAAGATTAGAATTATGTACGGCATAACGCCAGCCTTTAACCTCCGTTTTTGCTGTGATGTAGAACTTATCACTGCCTCGCCATCTTAAAGCTACGGACTTAGGAAGTGCTAAATCCAAAGTAAAGCGATTGTTGATCTTATGCTCATAAGTGAGTACCGGGTATATTTGGAAGTTTCCCAAAGCATAACCCAAAAGAATCCCGGTGCCTATTTCAGTTCTTTCGTTAAGTCTTACTTTATACGAAGCACTGGCATAGAACTTCATAGTATTGCTGTTCCAGTTAAATTTATCACTGTTTATTTCCGCTCCGGCTATATAAGTCAGGCTCTTTTTTTCTGATAGTGACGTTTGGTAAAGCACTCTCGCACCTAAGTTTCTAAAGGTTCTTGTTTCTATATGATTAAAAAGCTCGCTGTTACTTTGGTCAAAGTCCATACTAAAATTATGGATATCATACTTTAGCTGAAGACCGACCAGCTTGCCTTTTTTCATAATCAAAGGAATGCCTAGCCTAATTTTAAGCTGTTCGTCTTCTTCAACTTCTGTGTTTGAATTACCATATTCTTCTGAAGAAGACCGCGTGTCATATCCATACAAAGTTCTGTGGCTGAATTCAGCTATTTTTGGACGGTATTTACTTTGACTTATACATGGGCTAATGATAAGTAGTAAACCAACCACTAAAAGAAATATACGGGGTATGTTTTTAGACATTAACTCCTTAAGGTAGTGTTAATTTTGTTTTCTACCAAAAAAGACCTCAAACAGTGTTCCATTTTTTTAATTCTTTACTAATTCATTAGTCAGATTGGCAACATAATTTTTTAAAGCGCCACCTTTACCTGGCGCCGCATCCCAGCGTTTTCCAAGAAATATATTGCCGGAATAAATATGTTTAATGTAAAACTTGTATATCGGTGTACTCACATTATATGACTCAACGGCTAGTTTACCATCAACCATCATCTCGGAAATATAGCTGGTTTCTACATCTGTGGTCTTATACTCTAAAATATGCTTCGCCGATCTGCCAATGGTATTTACATAATAAAGAACGTATTGATAACCCTGTGTTCTCAACTCTTTTTCAGGGGTAGACGCATCAACAAATCCCCATTTGTAGGGATAATTATTCAATGCCAGTCGTATTTCTGCCGTATCCGGTTGTATAGGTACGGCCAACTTCTCACTTGAAAAGTTGAGATCGTAAAACTCGTTACGCTTCGCCTTGATGGGGGAGATCATTTCACCAAGCTCTGCGGTTTCAAGAATGAGCATATTTTCTTTCTCCAGTCCCGAGTTGGCAGTAGCCAGGTAAATGTTATTCAGCATATTTTCCAAGTCCGTGCCCTGTACTTGCCAGGCTTGCTGACCGTTTTTTAAGAGGTACTGCCGGTCTTGTAGCTCTGCGATGGTAATCGTATAGTTTCCATTTAGTTCGCTAACGAAAACCGCATTTTTTACGTCGCGGTCATCAAAATAGTCGAGAAAGCTCTTATAGGCTTCTGTGCCACTTAGTAAATCCTCAAGATAATAATGCAGTACTGCGTCGATTCCGGACTTTTTTAAG
>JBCDHA010000231.1:0-6290 GCA_038750705.1 Bacteroidota bacterium | reverse complement strand
GCAGGAATAGGAAGTAAGTTCATAAAGGCAAGTACCAAGGATAAGAGGCCTGTCATTCTCCAGAATCGTTGCCAGTCCCAATTGCCACCATAAGCTTTGGCTATGCCAATTGGCCCTGAAAGTGACTTGGTAAAGGACAGTTCGCCACTAAACATTTTACCGAAGGCTTTAACCTGCAAAAATACTATGCCAAAAGCTCGAGTGGTACCCTTTGATATGGAAGTACCCAAGTCATAATTGACCTGGCTTTGTTCAAAATCAACAAGTGGTATGTAACCTATAATGGTATCGCTCTTAAAGCTTTCATTAAATACCAGAAGTTCCTCGCCCCTTTGCACTTTTAAAAGAATAGAATCCGCATCGTAGCCCTTTAATTTCGCTTTTATCTGATCCTGATATTTTACCGGTGTACCGGAAATTTCTACTACCCAGTCGCCTTCTTGTAAACCTATCCGATCAGCTAAGCTGTTTTCAGCAATAGTGCCGATTTTAGATTCGAACCGCGGAAAAATAAAGTTTGCCATTGCCTCTTCATCATTCAGATTCTCAATGAAATTGCCAGGAATGGGAATGTCAATGATCTCTCCATCGCGGTCAACGGTGTAGTAGGCATCGTCAGCTAAAAAAACTTTCCCTTCAAATATATCCTGAAAGTCGTCGAAGTCCTTACCGTTTATTTTTATGATTTTGTCACCTGTTTTCAGGCCGATGTTTTCCGCTAACTCATAGGCAGTTATTCCTCCTTTTTCATTGACCACATCTTTGGAGATATAAGTATCACCGAACACATACGTAAGACAAATGAAGATAATAACGCCGGTGATCACATTTACGATGATGCCTCCCAGCATCACTATTAATCGCTGCCAGGCAGGCTTAGACCTAAATTCATATTCTTTGGGTTCCTCTTTCATCGCCTCCGTGTCCATTGACTCATCGATCATTCCTGATATTTTCACGAAACCTCCTAAAGGTATGGCGCTAAGCGCGTATTCCGTTTCTCCCCACTTGAAGCTAAAGATTTTAGGTGGAAAGCCTATTGAAAACTGTTCCACACGCATCCCAAAAAATTTAGCCGCCAATAAATGGCCTGCCTCATGTAGTCCTACCAATATTGACAAGCTCAGAATTATCTGAGCTGCCATCACAAATCCTTCCATTATTTAATAAACTCTAGTGCTTTAATTCTTGTCTCTTTGTCCGTCTCAACGTAATCCTCGTAGGCGGGTATTTTTATAAAATCAATTTTAGCTAAGCATTGTTCCACCAAATCCGACATTTCCAAAAAGCCTATTCTGTCTTTCAGAAATTCTGCCACTGCCACCTCATTCGCAGCGTTCAATACACAGGGCATATTTCCGGCTTTAGCCAATGCATCATATGCTAGTGCAAGGTTACGAAAAGTTTTGCTATCGGGTTGCTCAAAAGTGAGTGCCGGATATTTTGTAAAGTCAAACCGCGGAAAATCAGTTTTAAAACGCCGGGGGTAAGTCATAGCAAACTGGATGGGAAGCTTCATATCAGGCAAACCCATCTGTGCTTTTATGGACCCGTCTTCAAACTGTACCATAGAATGGATGATGGACTGGGGATGTACTACCACTTCAATTTGATTATTGGTTAAACCAAACAGCCACTTAGCCTCTATTACCTCAAGGCCCTTATTCATTAAAGAGGCCGAATCTATTGTGATTTTTGCCCCCATGTCCCAGTTAGGATGTTTCAAGGCCTGAGCTTTAGTTACGTTAGCTAAATCCTCTTTTGATCTACCTCTAAAAGGTCCACCTGAAGCGGTAAGGATAATCTTCTCAATTGGATTGTGAAATTCACCGACCAGGCATTGGAAGATGGCCGAATGCTCACTGTCCACAGGCAGAATATTTACCCCCTTTTTCTCTGCCAGCCCGGTTACCAATTCGCCTGCCACCACGAGTGTTTCTTTATTCGCCAAAGCAATGGCCTTGCCGGTTTCAATGGCTTTTATGGTTGGCCGCAGGCCGCAATACCCGACTAAAGCGGTCAGCACCAGATCGATTGTGTCCATTTCCATCACAGACGTGATAGCACTTTCACCCGCATATACTTTGATGCCATGGGCATCCAACTCGCTGAATACCTGATCGTAAAGTTTCTCGTTGCCAATGACGGCAACATTAGGTTTGAATTCAACAGCCTGTTGAATAAGCAAGTCTGCATTGTTGCCGGCCGTAAGCACCTCAACAGAAAAACAATCCGGATTGGCCCGAATTACATCTAACGCCTGAGTGCCGATAGAGCCTGTAGAGCCGAGAATGGCAATGTTTTTTTGACTCATATATTTAGTCGCTTTTTTTCAGATTTGCATAAAAATCAAAAACCTCAACTAAACCCTCAATTGTATTTAATTCAACGTTACTTTCATTGATATAGTCCTGAACATCATAGTATTCTGAGTCGAAAAATTCTGAAAGTATATTTTTATTTATTAGTCGATATCTTCTCACTTCTTTATCGGCCTTACTTTTCTTGAATTTACTTTCATTGTATTTTAAGGTAGACTTGCCATCCGCGCGACTTGAACCTTCATTAAATCCGAAAGTCGAGCTAAGATTTTTACTTTTTTTGCCCTCCATATATGGTCGAATGGTTCCTTTTGTATTAGCCATATAAATTCGTTCCCATACTTTTTCAATTTTGTAATCGGTGGGTGGAACGGTGCTTAAAGGGTTATTTGTATTGGAATCGAACAACCAATTCCGATCCTTGAATTCGAAGATAAGTCTGGAAAGTATTGCCAGCTCGTTATTTTCGTATAGTACCTCAAAAAACACTGCTCTTTTACGACCATACTCCTGGTCCATGTAAGGTAAAGAATAGTATAAATTAGGCTCTTCATCAGATTTTTCAAGAAGAAAAAGTAGCACTTCTTCAGCGTTATAGATTTCAATCTTATCTGTTTTACGTAGCCTTAATACTTGAGATACAAAGTTATAGTTCAACTCACCATCTATCGTTTTCCCACCTAACAACTTAACCCTTCCTGAAAACCATTGCTCGTTTTCGGTATTATAATTTTTAAACTGACTCAGCGCAGACTGTATGCCAACATAACTTGTTAGCATGACAGACAGAAATATTGTCTTAATCATTTTCAAATTCACTATACGATTCGAGCGTACCAGCTATCTGCCTATCATTCGAGAGCCTGGGAACCTTATTTTGCCCACCCAACTTCCCCTGAGATTTCATGTAGTTAATAAAGCTGTTTTTTCTTAGCGGAATCACTTTTAATGTTCTAAGGATACTCCCGGAAATCAAATCGTCATAGTAGGTATTTAGCTTTCGAAGTGTCAAATCTAATTCATTTTCAAAGGCCGTCAAATCACCTGGCTCTTTAGCGAATTCCACATACCATTCGTGCAAAGGTAAACCTTCCTTGGGTGTCACATTGGGTGCAACGGTAAATTCTACTAACTCTGTTTCAGGGTACTTCTGGCAAGCCAATTTCATTGCTTTCTCCACTTCTTCGCCAATTACATGTTCACCAAAGGCAGAAATGAAGTGTTTGATTCGCCCGGTTACTAACAGACGATAGGGATCTTTAGATATGAACTTAACCGTATCACCGATAGAGTAACCCCAGAGTCCAGCATTGCTATTGATAATTAAAGCATAATTAACACCAAGTTCTACTTCCCCAATCATCAATCGGGTCGGGTTTTCATTGAAATACTCATCAGCCGGAATAAATTCAAAGAAAATACCACTATTTAGTAACATCAGTAAGCCATCGTCGGTCTGTGAATCTTGATAGGCTATAAAACCCTCTGAAGCGGGATAGGTTTCAATGGAGTCTATTTTACTCCCAATACTGTCATAAAGCTTTGCTCGATACGGCTCGAAGTTTACCCCACCATAAACAAACAAATTAAAGTTTGGGAATACATCTTTGATGGGCTTATCTACGCGATCCTGGATTCTATCAAAGTACATCTGCACCCAGGGAGGTATACCCGAGATGAGTGACATATTCTTATCTATGGTTTCATCTATTATTTTTTCCAGCTTTGTTTCCCAATCCTCAATACAATTCGTTTCATAGCTTGGCATTTGATTGGTTCGTAAATATCCGGGTACATGGTGATTCACAATCCCTGAGAGGCGGCCTGTTTTAATGCCGGCGGTTTCACTTAGTGTGGGGCTTCCGGAGAGAAAAATCAACTTGCCATCGAGGAACGCTGACTTACCGGTTTCATGAACATAGCCAAGCAGCGCGTTTCTGGCGCTATTGATGTGATTTGGAATGGAGTCTTTGGTAACAGGTATGTATTTAACTCCCGAAGTTGTACCTGAAGTTTTTGAAAAATATTCCGGTAGCCCCGGCCATAGTACGTCAGATTCGCCTTTCACAAGTCGGTCAATCCAGGGCTTTAGCTCTTCATAGTCGCAGATGGGTACATTAGACTTAAAATCATTGTAGTCTTTTACCTGATCAAAATTATGATCTTTACCAAACGCTGTGTACCTGGCCCGTTGAACAATTTCAGTAAGTACTCTTTCCTGCGACTCAACAGGACTAAAAGACCATCTTCTGGTCTCCCGCGCTACGTAAGCAGCAAAGGGTTTGCTAAGAACTGATCTAAATCCCATTGTCCGCAAAACTAATGAATCAGGTGATTGGCGGCATTGCTTTTCCAGTCAGAAATTCTGTCATGTAGAAACTCAACTTCACTTCTTACGTTTTAGAAGGGCATGAACTTATGTCAGCATGCAGATTATGGCTTAAAACTTGTACCTGACGTGAAGAATAATTTGAATTTTGAATCAAAATATTAACGGCATGAAGCGAATACTCACAGTTTTAATTGTAGGATTCTTAGCGGGGTTAGCAGGTGCATACACCTTCCAGCGCACAACACCGGCTGAGATTATTGTGAGTGGCCGGGAACAGAACTCGCCAAGCTCTTTTGTGAGTAATCCATCCACCAAAGATAATTACGAGCAACCTTCTCCGCCTGTCAGGTCTATCAGTGATATTCCGGGAGATGATTTTATATTGGCCTCGGAAGCCAGTACAAAAAGTGTGGTTTACATAAAAAACATCTCCGAATATTCAAGAAGAAGTTATTTCCAATGGTTTTTTGATCAAGGGCCACAGACGGAAACACGTGTAAGCAGTGGGTCGGGTGTGATTTTTACTCGTGACGGGTATATCGTAACCAATAATCATGTGGTGGAAGACGCAGATAGACTAGAGGTAGATTATAATAGAAAAACTTACCCGGCAACACTAATTGGAACTGACCCTTCAACGGACCTTGCCGTTTTAAAAATCGACGCCAATGACTTACCTCAAATAAAGATCGGTAGCAGTAAAGTTTTATCAGTAGGTGAATGGGTGATTGCAGTGGGCAACCCGTTTAACCTTACCTCAACGGTAACCGCAGGTATTGTAAGCGCCAAAGGGCGCGAGATTAATATTCTTCAGGGTAAGTTCCCGATCGAATCATTTATTCAAACGGATGCTGCGATTAACCCGGGGAATAGTGGCGGCGCCCTGGTCAATCGAGCTGGTGAGTTAGTAGGGATAAACACTGCAATTATGTCGAGAACGGGTTCTTATGCAGGTTATGGTTTTGCCGTGCCTGTGGATATTGTAGGTAAGATTGTAAACGACCTTATAAAATACGGCGAAGTGCAGAAAGCTTTTTTTGGGGGTGAGGTTTCAGATTATACTGAGAAGATTGCGGAAAGATTAAATCTTAAAATTTCAGATGATATCCAAGGTGTACTACTGTCGTACGTACAAAATGACGGAGCGGCCGAAAAGTCAGGATTAAAGGAAGGCGATATTATATTGAATTTAGGTGGTGCGGATATAAATACCAGAAGCGAGTTTGAAGAGGAACTCAGTTATAGATCTCCCGGCGACAAAGTAGACGTGACTTATCAGCGCGAAGGCCGTAACAGAACCACACAACTGGTATTAACTAACCGAGAAGGGACAACCGCAATTCTCCAGCGTGAAATATTTACATCAGAGTCATTAGGTGCGCAATTTGAAATTGTACCGAAGGTTGAACGAGAAATACTGGGAATAGATTATGGCGTTCGTGTTTTTAATATTGGTTCCGGCTTGGTTAAAAGGATTGGAATTACCGAGGATTTTGTGATTACTGATATTAACAGAAATGCGATAGACGATCCTGAGAAACTAGTAGAAATACTGGAACGTATAAGAGGTAAAGTAATTATTGAAGGTGTAAATAGTCAGGGAAGAGAGGGGTACTATTCATTTTATTTGAGGTAAT
>JBCDHA010000230.1:0-6293 GCA_038750705.1 Bacteroidota bacterium | reverse complement strand
TTTAAGATCGACCGATTTCATAGGCCAATTTATTCAAATTATCGCATCAGACGGTTCATTAAAACTTGATTACTATTCGCAAAGTGATCAAATGGTTTTAAACGATCTAAAACCTGGAAGTTACATACTAAGCATATCAGGAATGGTTCCCTTTATATTTATTAAGCAGTGAGCGCAAGAACCTCTTAACCAAACAAATCAGCAAACACGTGTTGAAGTTTTGAAAATTGCTTGACTTGAATTTCAAATTTATCCAAGTCTCTGCCTTTTATCCCGTATTTGGAAATGTAAATCTCATTAAAGCCAAGTTTCTCAGCCTCTGTAATACGAGATTCAATTCTGTTTACTGCTCGTAACTCACCTCCGAGACCCACCTCGGCAGCAAAACATACCTTATCCAAAATAGTAACCTCTTCCAGGGAACTGATTACAGCCGAGCATACCGCAAGATCAATAGCCGGGTCTTCTACTTTAATACCCCCTGCTATATTCAAAAATACATCCTGCAGTCCTAGCCTGAACCCGCATCTCTTCTCAAGCACTGCCAACAGCATATTAAGTCTCCGTCCATCAAACCCAGTAGAAGTACGTTGTGGTGTGCCATATGCGGCGTTGCTTACTAAAGCCTGTATTTCTATAAGCAAGGGTCGATTACCCTCTACAGTAGCGCCAATGGTTACGCCACTTATGTCCGAATCTTTTTGAGAAATCAAAATCTCAGACGGATTAGTCACTTCTCTCAACCCGATACCAGACATCTCATAAATACCGAGTTCTGAAGTAGAGCCAAATCGGTTTTTAGTGGTTCTGACTATTCTGTAAGTCAAATGCCTGTCTCCTTCAAATTGTAAAACGGTGTCTACCATATGCTCAAGGACTTTTGGACCTGCTATTGCCCCCTCTTTAGTAATATGGCCTACAAGGAAAGTTGGCGTAGCCGTTTCCTTGGCAAATTTTATTAATTCTGCTGTGCACTGCTTTACCTGAGAAACACTACCGGCCGCAGAGTCTACCTGTGCAGAATACAAGGTTTGTACAGAGTCCATTACAACCAAATCAGGATTTAGCTGCTTAATTTGATTGAATATAGTTTCGGTAGCCGTTTCAGCTAGAATGAAGCAACGGTCATTTTTCTTTTTGACCTCCATTCGGTCGGCTCGCATTTTAATCTGTTCTTCACTTTCTTCTCCGGATACGTACAGTACCTTCAAAGGAACAGATAAGGCTACCTGAAGCATCAAGGTCGATTTGCCGATACCTGGCTCGCCCGCCAGAAGCACAACGGCCCCGGGCACAATCCCTCCGCCCAAAACACGGTCTAATTCCAGGTTATTGCTGGCAATTCGTTGCTGCATACTTGCCTTTACTTCTGTTATTAGTGTAGGCTTTGCGTTGGTTTTAGGAGTATCTCTCCATTCATTTTTGATAGGAGAGGGTTGAATTTTTTCCTCTACAAATGTATTCCATTGTTCGCATGAGGGGCACTTCCCGAGCCACTTGGCAGCTTCATAGCCGCAGTTTTGGCAGAAGAAAGAGGTTTTTGTTTTAGGCATTAGAATTCAGAAGTGAAATAGTAAGCTTCAAATAAACTTCAAAATAGCTAATACCCATTGGTATGTTCTACACATATGATCAAATAATAACATCTATCTAAAATGAAATTTTTAGAATAAATTTTACTTCTTGAAACACCAATAAAAAGAAAGTCACAGTTTTATTAATTGAGTAATAAATCTTATATTGGTTATTTTAAAAATTTTAATTTATCATACTTTTATCATGTATAAAATAATAGGCAATGGTGTATCCTTTCTTTTGATATTGAATTGCTTTAATCTCATTGCCCAAAAATCACCGAAAAAGTTCGGAGATGTCGATCTTAAATCCGTCGAGATGAATACATATCCAATTGACTCTAATGCGGAAGCTGTGGTTTTATTTGATTTTGGTTTAACTCGTTTTCAGTACGTTAAATCTCAAGGTTTTGAGTTGATTTTTCAACGACATAAAAGAATCAAAATCTTACGATCAGATGGTTATAAGTACGCTACAGTTGAAATTCCTGTATATCGTAGTGGGAATAGTAAAGAGGAAGTTCGTTCTATTAAAGCCTACACCTACAATACCGAAGACGGTACGCTTGAGAAAGTAAAACTTAGTAAGAAAAGTATTATTGAGGAAGAGGTAGATAAGCATTGGAGTAATATAAAATTTACTCTGCCTAATGTTATGGAAGGCTCGGTTATAGAGTATTCATATGAAATCGCTTCTGATTTCATTTTTAATCTACAGAGTTGGCCTTTTCAGGATTTCATACCCACTGTTTATAGTGAGTATAATGTTAAAATTCCCGAATACTTTTATTACCAAAAAGTAAGTAAGGGTTACCACCCTATAGAAGTTAACAGGAGCCAGTCTAATGGAACTATTACTTTAACCAGTAAATCAAGGTCTGAGGGTACAGTGACTCAAACAAGTTTCCAAAGTAGTGTAATTAATTATTCTACAAATGATCAGCAATTTGTTGTTAGAAATGTTCCTGCAATGACTGTTGAGCCCCATATGACCACTCCTTATAACTATATGTCTAAAATTGAATTCGAACTTGAAAGAACACAGTTTCCTCAACAACCTGTAGAAACCTTCATGGAATCATGGTCACAGTTGAATGAAAAATACCTTGAGAATGAATTTTTTGGTAAGCAGGTCAAGGGTTCTGGGTTTTTAAAAAAGGAAGTAGAAAATCTTGATCTGGCAGGAAAAACCAGTGAGGAGAAAGTGGCATCGATATTTGATCACCTAAGAAGTAAGATGAGTTGGAACGGATACTATTCCCGGTATGTCGGATCAAATTTAAAAAGACCGTATGAAGATGGTAAGGGCAACGTCTCGGAGATAAATTTAACTCTTGCATCTATGCTAAACAAAGCCGGGATAAAAGCGGATCCGGTTTTATTAAGTACACGAAGGCATGGCTACGTAAATGAAGCTTTTGCAAAATCCGATCAATTTAATTATGTCATATGCAAAGCCTATTTATCTGATGACAAGTATTTATTGCTTGACGCTACAAGCAAGTCGTTACCTGTCGGTAGACTTCCCAGAAGATGTCTAAATGGTAACGGCTGGGTGGTTTCCGCCAATAACCCTGGTTGGATCAATATTAATAAATATGTAGGATCTACATCTAAAACCATAGAATCTCACTTTTCTCTTGATTCGGACGGGATATTGGCAGGTAATGTACATTTTGTGTATAAAGGTTACGAGGCTGAAAGTCAGCGCTCAAATTATTGGAAAGATAAAGACAGTTATGCTGAATCATACAGAACCAGTACTTCTTTAGACGTAAGCGAAGCAGAAATTAAAAACGACGACGAGCTGGATCAGCCCTTTGAAGTTACGATAGAAGTCGAAAGCTTGGACGAACAGTCAGATATGATCTACTTTCACCCTTTTATGTATGACGACTTAAAAGAAAACCCTTTCAAAAAGGAGAAACGTGATTTTCCTGTTGATTTTACTTATCCTTTCAAGAAGCAACTTATTGTTTCACTGGAACTTGATGAATCATATGAAGTTGTTGAAATTCCAGAGCCGAAAATTCTTACCTTACCTAATGGAGCTGGAAAATTTATGTATCAGGTTACTCAAATGACTGATAAGATCAGTATCGTGAGCTTATTTTCAATCAATAAGAGCGTATTTATTCCTGAAGAATATCCTTATTTGAAATCGTTTTATGACCAAGCATTGGCGAAAAAGAATGAGGTAATAGTAATTAAAAGGAAGTGAAGACCTTACTATTTCTTTCAGCATTTATATGCCCACCTTGGTTGACTTACGGGCAATATACTATATCGTCCATTAATGATAGTTTGACGAATGGAGCAAATGCGGTCTTTAGAAATCGCGACTATCAAATTGAGATAATGGATGAGGCTAAGTTTCGTTTTACGGTTAAGGAAATTGTGAGTATTCTCAACAATAACGGTAAAAAATATGCTTACGAATATATCGGATACGATAAGCTAACCACCGTTAATCGTATTGAAGCCAACTCGTATGATGCTAGCGGTAAATTGATCAGGAGATTTAAGAAGTCAGATATAATTGATCAAAGTAATGTATCCTCAGGTAGTTTGTATGAAGATGATAGAGTTAAGATAATTGATATGACAGAAACGCTCTATCCATATACAATTGAAATAGAGTATGAGGTAGACTATGACTTCCTGTATTATATACCGGGAATTAGGGTAATTCCAGATTACGGCGTAGCGGTTGAACATTCAAGTTACTCAATCACCTATCCTGTGAATATGAAACCAAGGTTCTTAGTTAAGAATACTTCCATTTCACCAGAAATTGTAGCTCTTGAGAAAAATCGAGAGAAAAGAAGTTGGAATTTTCCCGCTTTACCTGCTCTGAAACGTGAACCTTTTAGTACAGGTATATCTGAAATGAGTCCTGTCATTCGATCCGCACCATCTAGCTTTGAATTTGAAGGTTATGCCGGCGATATGACGAACTGGAAGGGTTTTGGTGCCTGGATAAAATCATTGAATGAGGGAAGAGATAAACTAAGCGAAAGTACAATTAAGGAAGTCCAGGCGTTGACTGCCGGAATGGCCGACAAGGAGAAAGTGGCGGCAGTTTACAATTATCTTCAAGAAAACACGAGATATATAAGTATTCAATTGGGAATTGGAGGATACCAACCCTTTGAAGCTGGCGTAGTAGATGATGTAGGTTATGGAGACTGTAAGGCACTTTCTAACTATACAGTTTCTCTCTTAAAGGCTGTTGGAATAAAGTCCAATTACACCTTAATCCGTGCCGGAAAGGGGAATAATATTGATATAGATTTCCCAAGTAATCAATTTAATCATGTTATTGTTGCCGTTCCAATGGAAACTGATACTGTGTGGCTAGAGTGCACTAGCCAAACCAATCCATTTGGTTATTTGGGGTCATTTACTGGAGATCGTAGTGCCTTGATGATCACGGCAAATGGAGGAGTAATGGTGACAACGCCAACTTTGAATAGTTACGAGAATAGCCAGATTCGTAAGGCCACCGTTGATCTAAATAAAGAAGGTGTCGCTTCTATTCAAGTTACCACCACCTATTCAGGATTGCAGTATGAAAATGATAACTTACACTTCCATCTGGATAGGGGGCGAAACAAGATGGAAAATTGGATACATGAAAATACAGAAATTTCCTCCTATAAATTGAATAATTTCTCTTACGAGAATAAAAAAGGGGAGATCCCAAGTGCCAAAGTATATCTCGATCTTGCAATTGAAAACTTAGGGTCAAGATCAGGTGAGCGATATTTTTTGACACCTAACCTTATGAATAGGTTTACCTATCTTCCTCCCAGATCCGAAAACAGAACATTACCGGTTCACCTAAGTTCGTCCTTTTATGATTTAGATTCGATAGTTTATAGCATCCCACATGATTGGTTTTTAGAATCGATTCCCAAAGACGTATCACTGAAATCCGAATTTGGAACTTACTCTATGAAAATAACCGTGGAAGAGGGACGTATTATTTATATCAGAGAGTTAAAGCTGGAGAAGGGTGATTATCCACCAGATTCTTATAATGACCTGCGTAATTTTTATAAATCCATAGTTCGATCAGATAAAAAAAAGTTGGTTCTTATGAACCGGACATAAGTTACAGTTATGAATTGAATCCCTGGCTAAAATTCCCGTTGTTTGCATTTCTTAAACTCTACTACCATGAATAAGAAAGTGCTATTAATGATCCTGGACGGTTGGGGAATAGGTCTAAATGATGAAGTTTCAGCCATTTTTAAAGCGGATACGCCATTTATCGATTCTCTTTATTCGAAATATCCGCATAGTAAACTGGAAGCTTCCGGTCTGGCGGTGGGCCTTCCTGAAGGGCAAATGGGTAATTCTGAAGTAGGGCATATGAATATTGGCGCCGGAAGGGTAGTATATCAAGACCTGGTTAAGATCAATAAAGCGTTTGAAGAAAAAACGATTAATGATAATCCTGTAGTTAAAGCGGCCTTTTCAAAGGCAAAAACTGAAAACAAAAAGATACACTTTATAGGGCTGGTTTCGGATGGTGGGGTCCATTCTCATGTTAATCATTTGAAGGGATTATGCACAATAGCCGCAGATTATGGTTTAGAAGAAGTTTACATTCATGCGTTCACCGATGGGCGTGATACAGACCCAAATAGCGGGCTAAGCTTTTTACAAGAAGTAGAAGACCATGCCAGGCAAACAACGGGTAAAATTGCTTCG
>JBCDHA010000229.1:0-6299 GCA_038750705.1 Bacteroidota bacterium | reverse complement strand
TACCACCAAAGCGGATTGCGAGATTGGGTGTCTACTATGAAGCTTGCAGGAGTCGGGTTTAATGATGTACTTACTTTTGAGCAGATTTTGAATATGGTCTACCGTCAAGAGGCACTGAATTTTGTTCCCGGTACGCGGCACATCTATTCCAATACGGGATACAATGTGCTCGTGGAGGTGGTTCAGCGGATTACCGATCAGACGTTTCGAGCATGGACAAAGGAGAGGATCTTCCAACCTTTAGGAATGAATAACACCTTTTTTAAAGACCGGTTCAACGAATCGATTCCAAACGCTACCAAGAGTTACTTCAAAGAAAGTGAGAAAAATTACAAGGAAGTGGACGCGTTGTTTCTGAGTACCAATGGCTTAACTGCCCTGGGTTCCAGTTCGTTACAAACTACCATCGATGATTTTGCCTTATGGCTACTCCACCTGGATAGCAAGGAGGCGAAAGATCTTGTCGCGAAGATGCAGATTCCCGGCAAACTGACCACCGACGAGCCGGCTAACTACGCTTATGGGTTAGAAGTAGATACTTACAATGGTCTAAAGCGAGTATATCACGATGGAGACTGGGCAAGTTATTCTAGCTATATGGCGTACTTTCCGGATCAGCATTTTTCCGTGGCGGTGCTCATGAATTACGTAAATTGGGCGGAGGGATTTGCGATGGCTGCGGCCGATGCGTATCTCGAAGATCAGTTCGTGGAAGAGGAAGAAGAACTCTCGTTCTATGATGAGCCAAAACCCGAAATTCCGGAAACTATTGATCTTGATCTTTCCCGATATACAGGAATTTACTACCTGGAGAAATACGTAGTACATCTTACCATCACCGAAGAGGAAGGTAAGTTATATGTACGAGCTACGGGGGAGGATAAAGAACTGATGCAACCGGTATCAACGAGTCGATTTTGGGTGGACGGTTATGATACTTCCGTTTATTTCAATCTGGACGAATCCGGGAATGTAGAAAGTGTTTCCTACCATCGTTCGCTTTGTCCGAGAAGAGATCCCATACCCTTAAATGATCAGTTGAAACTTTCAGATTATGAAGGTCATTATTATAGTCGGGAGCTAAATACCGTTTATCAGGTAGTACTCAATGAAGGACAACTACATCTCTCCCATATTAGAAACGGTATGATCCCCCTGGATCAGGTATGGAAAGATGGTTTTACTAATGAGACCTCCTACGCACCGCTTTTGGATTTTCGGAGGAACGAAAACGGTGAAATTACCTCTTTTGCCGTTTCGAATAACCGGAGTAGAAACCAGGTTTTTAATAAAGTAGATTGGGGAAACTAGATACAATAGGTTCAGGGTTGATTTTTAAATCATATGTCGCAAGAAGATAGTTCCTCTGTGAGGTGGGAGTAAACATACTCTTTGGCAGGTTTTGGATTTGGGCTGATTTGTGTGAGCTGACTATGTGTGGATGTTTGGGATGGCTATTTCTTTCCTGATTTGTATTCTCCTTCGGGTTCGGCAGCAATTGGTAAATAGCTTTCATTTTTGTTGTTCAATATATCTTCCATTTCCTTAATCGATTGCTGTTCTTTTAAATGTGCCTGATGTCTCAGATCATTAGCCTTTAGAACTAGTTTATTGATTTCATTTTGCTTATTCTGATTTTTTAGTAGAGGGATTTCCGTACGTTCTAAGTGTTCAACCTCGATATGGTCGACGACAGAGCCATAAACATTCCTATTCAGAAGAAGACTTCCATAAGGACTGTTCAACCAACAAAATATGTATCCTGCCAATTCACGTGAAAATGGATATATTCTCAATAAATCATCTGATCCAATCCAGTCATGCCAGTGTTTAGGAACTAGCGCCACTTTTCCTATGGTGCCACTTCTTGTCACAATTAGGGAATTTTCTTTAACTCTTAATTCATTATTTATTGTTTCTTCATGTTGAGCTAATGCAAGATATTTTCCACTTGTTGGATTTAAATCCAATAGGTTTTTTCCTCCAAAAAATGGAACACCATTGTCAGCGGATGCATAAACTCTCTTAAAGCGATTTGGATGCAAAACTTCAGAGGATATTTTGTTATCCCCAATAAATGTGACTTCATTGGCACTTTGGTTGAGAATATCAATAATTGATTTCGCCTCCGAGACATGGTAAGATCCATCAAGTCGAACGGATAGTTCGCTAAGCTTAACTGAGTAGTTTCTTAGTTCGACCAAATTATCAAAATGATCAACTTGGAGGTTTTCAATAGAAGGTAGTTGAAGTTCCTGAATAAGTATGTTTTCAGCCTCATCAATCAGATCATTGGACTGGTCTCTTAATTCATAGGATTCTATGACAAGATTATGAATCCGACGTTTTAATGCCTCTGGCGCATTAGGAATGATGATATTATGGAGATGTTCAGGTTCAATGTGTTTTATTACTGCGCCATAGTTGTTGGATTGCAAAATATGCTGGCCAGTTTCGGTTAAGAAATATGTGTAAATAAATCCTGTGTCATAGCTCCCTTTTCCTTTAAGCCTCAAAAGATCATGACTGAAGACTTGTTGATCTAACTTTTTGCCTGCGATTGCGACCTTACCAATCGTTCCAGAAACGGTCATCAAAAGCATACCTTTTTCAACCTTTAGGCTCTTAAGATCAACATCCGTTTTGGCAGAAATATACCTCGCGGGTTTTGGATATACTTCAGTTATAGAGGAAGGTTGAAAAAATGGGATCTCAGCATGATCAACATAAATCCGTTTAAATCGAGGGCGATGGAAAGCAGTGTCAACAAGACCCTCTGGAGACCATAGATTCACAACGCCGTACTTATTCGCAAGCACTTTTTCCTTGGCGACCTTGGCTTCTAAATTGAAAGCATTTGCTTCAAGCCTCAACTTGTTGTTAAAAATGTCAGTTAAGGAAACTGATGTGTGTTTGACAGGATCAGGTAGAATACTATAATCAATCTCCTCTGATACCTCTTGATATTTATAAGCGAGATTGCCATCTACCATGTTATTCCTTGTTTAGATTTCCATTTACTGAAAACTTCTGCTACGTGAATAGTCTGATCATTTACAATTTTTTCCTGTGTTACTTCCTTTCTTGCAACTAGATTCCCAAGAGCATCTTTTTCTTTCACTAACTCTTCAACTTCAACTAAGATGATATTTCCGTTTTCATCCCTTTTAAAAATCTTGGCACCTCTCTTATCATGGCCGACATGATCGATCATGGACATGAAAATGTCGTAATCGACAAAAGCTCTGGCTTTTTCCTCTTGATCTTTCTCAGATTGGGTTTTCTTCTGTAAAAACAAAATTGAACACTGAGTGCCATTTCCCGGTTGGAATGCGTCTGCATGCAAGTCTATGCTGGCGATAATTCTTGTATTCTTAATAAGCCAAAAACGAATGTATTCTAGACCAGGAGAGCCTAAAATCGAGTCAGGAAGTACTATTGCCGCTCGACCACCCTCTTTTAACAGTTGTATTATTCTTTCAATGAAAAGCTGTTCAGGAGGCACACTTGATTGCAAGCGATCTGTCTTTATCCAAGTCCCGTTTTCACCTTTATTCCAGATATACCCAATTTCATATTGTTCCAAAATTTGTTGATCCTTGACTGGAATCTTCGCACCAAATGGAGGATTCGTTACAATAACATCAAAAAAACCAAGACTGTTATGATTTCTTATTTCGGTTGCTGATATTCCTAACGCTTTGGCCAATTTTTTTCTGGTTTCGTCAGGCCATTCCTGCGGTGGCAGCAAAGAGTTCACTTTCAGGATGTTTCCACTGCCATCATTATTCATAACCATGTTCATCTTAGTCGCCTTGACTAGATCGGGGTTAATATCAAATCCAAAGTAATTTTCGGACGCTATTTCTGAAATTTTTTGATTGAAAACAGATCGCACATCAGCATCCCACCCTTCTTTCTCACCGGACTGTTTTTCGAGTTTTTCAGTAATCAGATTAATAACGGAGTTCATTGCAGTTACGACAAATCCTCCAGTTCCACAACTACTGTCCAGAACCCGTTCTGTTTCTCTAGGATTTATCATAGCCACTGCCATTTTCATGACATTGCGAGGAGTGAAAAACTCTCCTCGATCACCGCGTAAGTTCGAACCAACTAGTTCTTCATAAGCCTTTCCTTTAATGTCAATATCGGTTGATAATAGGGCATATTTTTGGAGTTCGGCAACTAAGTAAGTTACTGTTCTGGGAAGAAGTTTTATTTCATCGTTTTCGTCAAAAATCTGGCCATGTCTTTTCTTGACTTCTTCGAAAATTTTGGAAATCCGTTTATAAACGCTTGCCTGTCCGTCCTTGTAATTTCTTTCTCTTGAGGTCGTATAAAATTCAATGGGTTCCAAGAGATTTCTTTCATCATGAATCTTGCAGAAAATTATTTTTAGAAATTCAAAAAATGCGGGCTGCTTTTGCAGTCCTTCATTTACGTAAATGATATTGTGGCAAGTTTTGAAGGTAAAGAGTAAATTATCTTCATATGCCTTTATCAATGTGTTCCTGTTCGGCCTTTCCTTGTCGTCAGTTCTGCCATCTGCCGAAGGAATATCGTTGTACTCTTCAAAAACTGTATGGTTCTCTTCATTAAGAACTTTACGATAAACCGTTTTGTGGAGACCATTCGTCCACATACCCCATTCACAGCTATTGCTAGCCGCCATGTATGTTTTTAGTTGTTCGGTTCCATTATTCTTATCTGTAGGTTTAACAGCTTCTTTTTTACATTCTATGATTATAATAATGTTGTGTTGATCCTTTTTTTCTTGATCTGATAAACCATCAGGAAAAATAACTATGTCTGCTCGCTTTTTACCAGCCCCCATTTGAACACCGTATTCAACCTTGACTTGATCTTTGGAGTATTTATGCTCATTGATAAGTCTCTTCTCTACCGTCTGTCTCACGTATTCTTCAGGAGTATCTGGGCGTAGGGTTCCATCTATGTAGTCCCTGAGTTTACCTTCCGGAATCGATATTATTACTTTAGCATCAGCCATTTTAAATTTTTTCTATTACTTCTTTTTTGAGCCATTCAAAGGCTTCATGTGGGTTATACTCAATTTCAGGCCTTAGCAAAGCTTCCATGTCTCCTGTGAAATCCGGATCATTTTCTTTTGATTCAATGTTCTGTAAAAACTCTTTTTGACTTGGTAATTTGTTTTCAGTCGAAAATGAAGTGTACCTTCGAAAGCATTCAATGATTTCATCAGTATTTACATCCATGTTGAGTCTGGCATAATCAAGATCAAACAGATCGCGTCCTTTACTTCTTTGGTATAATGCCCTCAGTTTGGTTCCGAGCAATTCGTTGATGTTGTAGGTGCGTATTTCACAATTCCCATTAAACCAGTCGCTTTGAACGGCATATGGGAAGTCCACCCAGTCCAATACGTTGAAATGTTCTCGACAATTGATCTCTAGTTTTAATCTCATTCGTATTTCTTCATATTCTGAATTGAACCTGTAGAGAGCCTTAATGCCATGTCCTCGGTTATCTGTTTTTCTGTCCTCTTCAAAAAAAGTTATTACCTCTCCAATCCGTTCCATGATTGGTTTGATCGGCCCTTCCTTAATCTGTACCAGGTCAATATCTTCTGAATATCGTGGGGCTGGATTGAGGTAAAGTTTATGTAGGGCTGTACCACCTCTAAAGGCCAAGTTCTCTTTAAGGAAATCATCGGAGAAAAGTTCCACTAAGGTTCTGCTAATAATTAAATCTTGCTCAACCTGAGAAAACTCTTTCCATGGTGCATATTTCTGCCATTTAGCTATGTAAGGTTTGGCAATCATAAGTCGCTTTCTAGATTGATGTTCACGTCTATTTTCCAGCGATTGTTTGCACCACCAGGGTTTTGATTTTTTTTAGGACTTAGTAAGATTGGAAAGCATGATTGCTGTTTAAGATGATCATATATTATGTCTGTGAAGGCACTTTTACCTATCAATTCTTCTATCAAGAAACCAGCTCTTTGTAGTGTGCTTTTATGCGTGTACCAAGAAATAAGCTCTTTTAGGTCGAACTCATTCATTTCTTCGGTGAGTTCTTCTAATGAAGCCAACATTCGATTCAGACCACCAATTTTAGTGTGATGATGAATCAAATCAATAAAGGTTAGGGATGGGGAGGAAATTTTGTATTGCCCAGCATCGGACTTTTTTGTTTCAATGTTGTGACTCGGCCATGTTCTGGTTGTGAAGAATTGGATATCATAGTTTTTCTTTTTTACAGCGTTAAGCTTTGGAGTTTCTATGATTAGATAATCCCGTTGGGATTGTTGATGGCTC
>JBCDHA010000228.1:0-6304 GCA_038750705.1 Bacteroidota bacterium | reverse complement strand
GGTGTGGATACACACGATTCGCCAATTACCAAAGAACTGGTAGAACATGAGGAAGTGAAAATTATTGATTTCACCGGTAATTCAGCGTTTGGCAGCTATCTGGAAAACCTGGATGGGAAAAGTGTGTTTACAGAAAAAACAGGGGTAAATTCAGCGATTCTTGATTCGGCTGAAAACATAGATAAGGTGGCAGCCAATCTTGCGTTTTCATTGAGTCTTTATAGCGGGCAAATGTGTACTGCGCCTCAAAATTTTTACATCCCTGAAGATGGCATTGATACGCCTGAAGGAAAAGTAAGCTTTGAAGCCTTTGCTGAAAAGCTGGTTGATAACATCAACGGCATTGTCGATAACCCTAAAGCCGGACCTTTTGTGCTCGGTACTATTCAAAACCCAGCTACTTCTGAGCGAATAAAAAAAGTAACAGATATGGGCGCAAAAGTGTGGTTGGATAGCCGATCAATTGAAAATCCTATGTTTAAAGGTGCCCGGATTTCTACGCCAATAGTATTAGAACTGGCTGCTGATGATAAAGAAAAGTTCAGTACTGAATTATTTGGACCTATCGCACTTCTGATCAAAACCGAAAACACTAATCAGTCTATTGCGCTGGCCAAAGAAATGGCCATGCGCTATGGCGCTCTTTCTTGTGGTGCCTACACTACGGATCCGTCTGTTAAGGAAAAGATTGCCGATGAAATGGCCCTGGCTGCTACGCCCGTTTCGTTCAACCTGGTTGGCGGTATTTATATGAATCAGAACGCCGGGTTTAGCGATTTTCATGTAACCGGAGGTAATCCTGCGGGAAATGCATCATTCACCAACCCGGAATACGTAGTAAAAAGATTTACCTGGGTAGGGCACCGAGAGCCTGCTTCAGTTTAAAATTTAATGGGCCAATCAACAATTGGCCCATTAAAAAAACCATAATTTAATTGCCATAGCAGAAACGGCTACGATCAGGAAGCGTTTAATCCATTTATCCCCCTTTTTTACAGACCATCTGCTTGCTATCCAGCCACCGACGGAATTGCCAAGTGCAAGTGCCAAGCCATGGGGCCAATCAATCACATCTTCTATAACAAATACGATCAGTGCCGCTGAGGTATAGATTAAAGCTACAAATACCTTAGCGCTATTCGTTTTGACCAAACTAAATTTATTGAGTCGTGTAAGGGTAGCAATCATAATGAAGCCGATACCGGCTTGTATAAAGCCGCCATATATACCAATGAAAAAGAAGGCTATTACTCCTAATACCGTCGATTTCAGATCGGTTTTTTCTTGTGATGAATGGGAAAGCCCGGCGGGTGTAAATAAGGTGAGCATCAATACCACAATCATAACAACAGCTATAATGCGGTTGAATAACGCGTCATTGAGGGTCACTGATATTTTTGCGCCAATGGTGGCTCCGAGGAGTGCGGAAATTGCGATATAGAAACTGTAAGGAAAGGCTGAAACTCCTTTTGACTGAAATCCGACTACGGCAAAAATATTCTGAGAAAATATAGCTACACGATTAGTGGCGTTGGCGACAGTAGAAGGTAGTCCCATAAAAATGAGCAGAGGTAGTGTTATTAATGAACCACCACCAGCTACCACGTTAATGAATCCGGCAATTATGCCAGCGCCGGTTAATAAAAATAAGTTGGTATAGTCCAAGCATTTGGGGTTTTAGGTAAGATACTGATCTTTTTTTACCCCTCACAAACTTTTTAATAAAGCTTGTGTTCGTGATAATAATACTATTAAAAAAATTGAATGAACAATCTCACAGTAGAAGCTAATGGTTTTGACTTCAGTCTTGAAAAAGCGGTAAAAATTGCAGTTGCCAAAGGCGATGGTATAGGTCCGGAAATAATGGATGCCACGCTTAGAATACTTAAAGCGGCAGGGGCAAATATTGAACCCGAATTTATAGACGTAGGAGAGTCGGTATACTTAACCGGTAACACTTCAGGTATTACCGAAGAGGCCTGGAATATAGCACGGGCCAATAAAGTGATTTTAAAAGCGCCCATCACCACTCCTCAGGGGAAAGGATATAAGAGTTTGAACGTTACCCTTAGAAAGTCTTTGGGTCTTTTTGCAAATGTAAGGCCTGTACTGTCCTTGCATCCGTACGTGAAGACAAATTTTCCGGAAATGGATATCGTGGTAATTAGGGAAAATGAAGAAGATCTTTATGCAGGCATTGAGCATCAGCAAACGGAAGACGTAGTCCAATGTCTAAAATTGATAACCCGTCCGGGCTGTGAGAGAATTGTTCGATATGCGTTCGAGTTTGCTAAGGCTTACGGGCGCAGAAAGGTGACCTGTATGGTAAAGGACAACATCATGAAGTTGACCGATGGATTGTTTCACCGTGTTTTTGATGAGATTGGAAAAGAATATCCGGATATAAAGAAGGAAGTACAAATTATAGATATAGCTACTGCCAGAGTAGCTGCTAAACCGGAAGATTATGATGTGATTGTAACGTCAAACTTATATGGTGACATCATATCAGATGTAGTGGCGGAGATCGCCGGTTCCGTTGGATTGGCAGGTTCTGCAAATGTAGGTACTGATGTGGCCATGTTTGAGGCCATTCATGGTTCAGCGCCCGATATTGCAGGACTCAATATTGCCAACCCCAGTGGGTTAATCAATGCAGCAGTCATGATGTTAGCTCATATAGGCCAGCATGAAATAGCTGATAAAGTTCAGAATGCTTTACTCTCCACCATCGAGGCCGGAATACACACCAGCGATATTTTTTCAGACAGCAGAAGCAAAAGAAAGGTGAATACTAGTGACTTTGCAGACGAAGTAATCGCGCGACTTGGATTTAAGCCTGAAAATTTAAAAGAAAGTAAAATTGCCGAGGGTAATGGTACCATCACAATTCCGGAGTATGTCCGTAGCACATCTGATAAAGAGTTGGTGGGAGTAGATGTATTTTTAGATTGGGCTCACACTGATGCAAACAAACTGGGAGCTGCATTGGATAAAATTGGCGCCTATGGACTCAAATTGAAAATGATTACCAATCGTGGTGTAAAGGTATATCCTAACGGCATACCCGAAACCTTTTGTACCGATCACTGGAGATGTAGATTTGTAAGTGCCGAAATGGATCTGGCAACGGCCGGTCTTGAATATAAACCGATTGATTTTGAGCACGTTATTGTTCTTCTATCTAAATTGAATCAATACAATTTTAATGTAATAAAAACAGAGAACTTGTATCAGTTTGATGGTCAGAAAGGTTTTTCACTTGGCCAGGGTGAATAAAGTACTTAAATATTAAAGTAAAATAGAAACCATCCATTATTGTAATGGGTGGTTTTTTTTCGACTAATTGAAATTACAAGTGAGAAGTAAAAAGTCAACTATTAATCGTAGTCTCATAGAAGCTTTATGGATACTGACTGGTGTTTTTTCAGCCAGTTTCGGACTTAAAGGCTTTTTACTTCCTAATAGTTTCATAGATGGTGGCGCTACCGGCATTTCACTATTGATTGCAGAAACTACTTTTTTTGATATTTCACATGTAATACTCATCGTAAATATACCCTTCATAATCATCGGTTATTTGCAAATGAGCAAACGCTTTGTAGGCAAAACCATACTGGCAATTACGATACTTTCAATTGTATTAGCTTTTGTTAATTTTCCCATCATTACTGAAGATTTCCTGTTGGCGTCAGCCTTTGGTGGGTTTTTCTTAGGTGCGGGTATTGGTCTTAGTATTCGTGGCGGTTGTGTTATAGATGGAACTGAAATCCTGGCTTTATATTTCAGCCGCAAACTCAATGTTTCAGTTGGTGACTTTATTCTGGCAATAAACGTCATCATATTTGGAATCTCAGCCTGGCTCCTGGGCATAGAGGCAGCCTTGTATTCTATATTGGCATATTTCGTGGCTTCTAAAACAATGGATTTTGTTATTCAGGGAATAGAAGAGTATTTAGGTATTACCATCATATCCAACAAAAGCACTGACATCAAAGAGGCAATAATTGATCAAATGAATACCGGTGTTACGGTATTAAACGGTCATGGAGGTTACGGAAAGACGGGCAACGCCGCGGGTAGTTTCAATGTTTTATATACAGTCATAAGCCGCCTTGAACTACTCAAGATGAACCGGATTTTAGAAGATGTAGACCCTGATGCCTTTGTTGTGATCAATGGTGTGCGCGATGTAAAGGGCGGAATACTTAAAAGAAGAACGGTCCCGCATTAGCGGCCTTGAATTTAGCCTAAAAGGGAAATAAAAGGCGAAAAACGCAACCTTTGACCCATCGGAGCGTTATATAATAGTAATACTATTAAAATATATAGTTATGCATTTTAATAAGTTAATATTACTATCTATTATTTTAATTTGTTCACCAACCTTTCTTAAGGCGAACACTAACAATGAGTGGATCAAAGCCGGTGATGCTCAGGTGTTGCAAAGAGACTATAATCAGGCAATCTTTTTCTTTGATCGCGCCATAGAAGAATATCCGAATGACGCAGAGGGATATTTAAAACGTGCTAAGGTGCTCATGTTACTGCATAAATACCATGAAGCCGGAATAGACTATAAAAAGGCTCTGGAATTGGACCCAAACTACATAATGAGAACTGTTATCAGCCCACCCCTTGATTCTTTGAATCAAACGCCTCCTGAAAAGGAGCTATTTATAAACTAAACTATACTATTATGAAAAAGCAGTTGATGTTAATGTTAGTAGTCGCTTCGATGTTAGCGAGTTGTACGGTGGTTCGGCAGGGAGAAGTCGGTGTAAAAAGGAAACTAGGTAAACTTCAGGATAAAACGTACCCACCGGGCTCTGTAGGTTACAATCCTTTTACCGCAAAAGTAATTAAGGTGCCGGTACGAACGGTCAATGTTGAAATCGCATCAAATCTACCCTCAAAAGAAGGTCTGAATGTAAACGCCGTAATATCCATTCTTTATCGTATAAAGCCGGAATATGCTCCAGATATCATAGAAAACATTGGTGATAACTATGAAGACGTTGTCATTAACAGCGTATTCAGGTCGGCCGCTGCGGATGTTTGTTCACATTTTTTCGCGAAGGATATGCACACTGCCCAGCGTTCTGTCATAGAAAAAGAAATCACTGAGCGTATGTCAAGTGTGTTAGGTGACCGGGGCTTTGATGTTGAGGCGGTGCTCCTTAAAACCATACGGCTTCCGCAGGGATTATCCAGGGCGGTAGAAGAAAAGCTTGAGGCTGAACAGGATGCTCAGAGAATGGAATTCTTATTGCAACGTGAAAAACTGGAAGCCAAGCGTAAGCTGGTGGAAGCTGAAGGCATTAGAGACGCGCAGAAGGTCATTTCTCAGGGATTAAGCAAGGAAATTTTACAATGGCAGAGTATTGAGGCTTTTAAGCAGCTTGCTGACTCACCAAATTCTAAAGTTATCATTACCAGTGGCGAGGCTCCATTATTAATGAACGAAATCAAAGGTAACTAAATGGTTTGGGTTGTTGTAGATGAAAATCCATGGCCTGACACATACATGCCTGTATATGTCAGGCCTGAAACGAAGATTCGGGATAAACAAAATAAAAACTTAGCTGTAAGTGTTTTTACTGACGAGGCTACAGCTGTTAAATTAGCCAGAAAACTCCAGGCTAAATACAAAGCCAAAACGGTAAGAATGTTTTATTCGCAAGGATTCTCCAAGACGGTCTAGTAATGAAAAAAAGAAAGTTAAAAGGGTTAGTAGTAGGTTATTTATTAGTTCTGTGTACTTTATTGCTACTTCTTACCTCCTTAAATAGTGAGGCTCAGGTTTTTAAAAGATACATAAATCTGCAAGACGCGCTGAAAGAACCGGACCGTGTACAATGGCTTGAGCTGACATCGGATAGCCTTATCTCCATTCCAGATGAACTATTCAGGCTTAAAAACCTGCAATACCTAGATTTGTCCAATACTTATATTACTAATCTTCCTGCCCGGATATCTGAGCTCAAGCAGCTTAGATATATCAATCTTTCTGGCACCAAATTACAAAGCCTTCCAAAAGCATTCGGTTCACTGGATAATTTAAGAACGCTACAACTATCAAACCTACCGGGCCTTAATCTCGAACCTACTATAGAGGTGTTGAGCGAATTGAAGTCATTAAAAGTACTTGATCTTAAGGATGACCAGATAAATACCCTGCCACCTTCAATTAAAGGGTTAGCTCATTTAGAGGTGCTCGATTTATCTGGTAATCCAATTCGCACCATACCAACTGAATTAAAACTCTTGAATAATCTGGAGGTGTTGTACTTAAATAATGATG
>JBCDHA010000227.1:0-6306 GCA_038750705.1 Bacteroidota bacterium | reverse complement strand
GAAGTAATCCGGCCCTTATATCCCATTTGGAAAAATGGAATGCTCTTTCAACCCTGAGCATTATATCTGTACCACGTTTCAGATCATTCGCAAGATCGTATTCAGCCACATAAGTTGGAGCGCCCTCTCTTTCAAGATTTATGTTTTGGCTGGGATAGTTTTCCCATTGGCCCCATCTAAAGTCGTTTTCATTCTCCGTAAGCGCCACTTGAATACCGGTTGAGAACATCCAATCCTTGCTAACATAGGCTGCTCCTGCTATCAGGTCGAAGCTACCAAGGCTCGTTTGATAGTACATGGGTAAATCAGCCTGAATATTATTAGTGGTGAAGTCTGTATTCGAGTCGTCTAAGTCGGCATTGTTGGTAGGAATTTTAACGCCCAGTGTTCCGTTTATATGGTAGCTATCTGCGCTTTTAAGATTTCGCGTCAGGCTAACTGATATATCCCCAAGATCGGAGGTTTCGCCTAACGTTCCGTTTACCCACATATACGGAAGTTTTAAGTGCATTGACATATCATCATTTATGCCAAAAGTGAAGTCCAAAGTTGCTGCGTTAATTGTGGCTGTTACGTGTGTTTCACCTCGGTAATAACCCATTTCAAGCTCTCTCAGTTTGAAATTAATCTTCTTATTGTAAACCTGGCTTGGTCGCATTGCCCCCATGGAACAAAAGCCCGCATCACTACATCCTTGCCCAAAGCTTATTCCTCCAAAAAACAGAACAATCATAAAGAGTAATAAGGCTTTTTTCATACTAACGAATTTATACTTCAAATTATAAAAAATTAATGATTAGCAGAATTTTACCACAAATAATCTATCGCTTGAAGCGGCTGGAATAGTCTTTTGTAGCTTCCCGGACCTTAGGCGCCAGCAGAACGGTTGAAAGTACCGTAGGTATAGCCATTACCGCAAATGCGCCATCAATTAAACTAATAATAGCAGCCAGTGATGATGTAGCGCCAATAACAATAGTAGCTACGTAGAAATAATTATAGTAATGCGCCCGATGTTCGCCAATGATAAAACCTAAACATCTACTGCCGTACCATGAATAACTAAAAAGAGAAGTAACCGCGAAGAAAAGGATACACGTAAGCAGCAGGTAACTTCCAAACCCCGGGAAAGAGGCTTCAAAAGCTTTTGCTGTAACGGTTACCCCCTGACTTTGATTTTCTTTAATCACAATTCTTTGCCCAAGATTGGTCGGTTGGGAAGTAATGGAAATAGGGATATTCTCAATCAGATTCAACGAGCTGGCTACTATTTCTTTGTTATTCAAGAGCAGCACAATGCTATCAGCGTTTTGCGTTAAATCATAGTCCATCGACTTATTTTCCCAGGAAGATGCTAAAAACTTTCCAGCCTCCTGCTCTTTGGCTTGTATAATCAGCCTGGAGCCTGATGCATCAGAAATTTGTTGGAGTACTATGAATGGCTGCTTATCCTGATCGATTCGTTTTTGCCATTGCCCTGTTGAAATGATTGTTAATGCGGTAAGTGTACAAACTATGATGGTATCAATAAACGGACCTAACATAGCTACCAAGCCCTCCCGCACGGGCTCATCTGTTTTTGCAGCTCCGTGTGCTATTGGCGCTGTACCTATTCCGGCTTCATTAGAAAAGGCAGCCCTCCTGGCCCCGGCGATAATTATTGCACCAAGTGATCCTCCTAAAACGGCATTTCCCGTGAAGGCATCTTCTACAATCAAACCTAGCATCGATGGTATTCTGGAAAAGTTGGTCAAGAGTATAATAGTGACCGTAATGAAGTACAGCACTACCATTATGGGCACTGTCTGGCTCGCCACACCCGCAATACGCTTAAGACCACCGAAGATAACCGCTGAAACGATAACGGTAAGTATAAGGCCGGTATAAAGGTCAGTGGATGAGATAGTGGCTCCCATTAAGTCGATAGGGGAGGAAGATATGCCGTTGGGGATAACCAAAACGTCCCTAATCACCTGTGTCAGTTGATTGGCTTGAAAAATTGGTAAACAACCAATGGTACCTGCCAGGCAAAACAAGTACGCCAGCGGTGTCCAGTTTTTGTTGAGACCATTTTTTATCACATACATAGGCCCCCCATATATCTTATCGTTATCACCTTTAGAACGGTACATTATGGCTAGCGTACTGGTAAAGTACTTTGTGGCAATGCCCACAAATGCACTTACCCACATCCAGAATATGGCGCCGGGACCGCCGGTAACAATAGCCACAGCTACCCCACTAATATTTCCCATGCCCACGGTAGAGGCTAACTGGGTAGAAAGCGCTTGATAGTGATTTATCTGCCCTTTTTCATTCGGATCATCATACTTTCCGCGAAGTACATCAATAGCATGGAAAAAATATTTAAACGGAACGAACCTGGAGTAGATAACGAAGAAAAGACCACCCCCCATTAAAAGGATTAACAATGGAATGCCCCATATCCAGTTGGCAAAGTTTACGATTAAGCTTTCTATATAATTCAAAGTTGGTAAATTTCGGAAGCGACTAATATATAAAGATTAGCTTGTAACCGCGGACTATTTATAATTTCAGTATATTAAAAATGATAATGGGTAAGAAGCGCGACGTATTGTTTCTAAGGTCTTGCTTATGTATACTGGTATTCCACTTATCCGTTCTAGGTTTTGGACAGGGTTATCTTAAGGATCCGCAAAGGGTAGAAGTTCAACTTGATGATCTCTTTGGAGTCAACCGACTGGAAGCGCTCAATATACTCGCGTCACACTATTTGGAATCGAATCAAAAGAAGGCGAATAAATTTGCAAAGCAGGCTGATGACCTGGCCGATAACCTCTTTAATCAGGTAAATGAACTACTGCTGGATTCTTTGGCTGTTAAGCATGGCCTAAACGCTTATTACCAGTATGGGGAAATGCTGTTCAATCAATCAAAATTGTCAGATGCCAAGAAAAGATTTAAAAAGTGTCACGACCTTGCCGAGCGTGCCAATGAGTTAGATTTTCAACAGCAGGCCCTGGATATGATCGTTATAGCCGACTCCCTTGGCGCTGAAGAAAGCTTTTTTAAAAGGGCTTTAAAACCGCTGGCATTGGGCAATAAAATAGCGAGTTCCTCTTCCGATCTTAAGATCAAATCAATAGTAAAACTTGCAGGTATATATGAAAAAAAGAAGAATTACGTTAAGGCTATAAAAAATTATGAGAAGGCAATGAACCTGATGCAAAATCAGGGCGACGCTAAAGGTGTTACTGAAATTCAGGCTAAAATTGCCGATATCAATAAAAATGCCGGCAATTTCAAAGAGGCTTTGGCCTACTATCAGATCAGTGAAGATAACTTCAATAGATTGGGTGATTCTACTTTAGCCCAAAAATCAAAAGAGGGGAGAGCGGCCGTTTTTGAACAAATAAAGGAGCTGGCGCCGATGCCAAAAGAACCAGTTCCAAAACAGGTAATCACAATAGAGCCTGAATTGATTGAAGATGACAGTGTTTTAATCCAACTTGATAGATATAAGAGCCTTGCTGAACAGTATGAGCAAAGTGAGGATTTACCGCGTTCAATTACCTATTATAAGTTATATAATGAACTGTTTTCGAAGCGTCTGGAAGAACAAAAACAACAGGAGCTGGACAGTGTCGAATTGCTTAATAAAGCACAACAGATCCAACTTTTAATGCAACAAAATGAACTGGGTGAGTTGCAGCTTTCCAAGACAACTGACGAATTAGTGCGAGCTGCAAACTTCAGAAGGGCGCTGATCACCGGACTGGTTATTGTAGCCTTATTACTTTTTGTTTTCTACTGGCTGTTTCTGGCTAAGAAAAAGGCACATCGCCAACTTTCCATCACTTACCGTAATCTTGAGGAAACCAAAGGCCAACTTGTGAAAGCTGAAAAGAAGATAAAAAAACTTCTTGGTCAGCAGGTTTCAGATGACATTGCCCAGGCTTTATTGAATCAGGGAAGTGGAAATATAACCGGTAAATTCGTTTGTGTAATGTTTCTTGATATTCGGGATTTTACTCCATTTGCCGAATCCAGAAAACCGGAGGAAATTATTGCTTACCAAAACGATGTATTTGGGTTTATGATAGAAATAATAGCTAAACATCACGGAGTGATAAATCAATTTATGGGTGATGGGTTTATGGCAACTTTTGGTGCGCCGGTAAGCTATGAAAACGATGTTCAAAATGCCTTTAATGCGGCGAATGAGATCGTTAAGGAAGTGAATCTGAGAAGCCAAGAAGGGAAAATATATAAAACGAGAGTAGGTATTGGCCTGCACGCCGGTGACGTAGTGGCTGGTAATGTAGGTACCGAAATAAGGAAGCAATATAGCGTCACGGGAAATACGGTTATTACTGCTGCCAGAATAGAACAGCTAAATAAAACATTCAAATCACAACTTTTGATCTCAGATTCGGTGTACCAACACCTCAGCCTCAACCTGGAAGATAGTAAAATTGAAACCCAGATAAAGGGAAGAAAAGATCCGATTAAAATCTATAAAGTTGCGTAGATGGGTTCTCTATTACTCTGTTTCTTATTGTATTTACAACCTATACAAAGCCAGGATAGTCTGATAAAAGCCCTGGATAGATCTCAGGGAGCTAGCAGAGTATCTATTTTGAATGAGCTCTGCAGGCAATATCTAAATAATGATCCGGAGAAAGCGAAAAACTTTGCAGAGCGAGCTTTGGAATTATCATCTGCTATTGGCGATTCTGTTGGAATAGCCGCGAGCCATAATAATATTGGTCTTTTTTTTAAAAATAAAGGAAGCTTTGATAAAGCACTTGCAAGCTATTTGGTAAGCGCCGGTATACAGGAACGCAACCTTCTAAAGCTCGGGCTGGCAAATACGTTAAGTAACATCGGAACCATTTATTCTATTAAAGGCGAACACGATGTAGCGTTGGACTATTTTCGGCGAGCGTTAAACATTTTTTTAAAATTAAATAGCAGGGAACCCCTGGTTGGAGCCTTCAATAATATTGGCAATGTTTTTACAGATCAACAACAACTGGATTCAGCTCTTCTATATTATCAGAAATCCATGGCTATCTATGAGGCAATACCCGATAACTCAAACACATTTGTTCCTTTTGAGAGCATAGGTAATATCTATTTTCAGAGAGGTGAAATGGCAGCTGCAATGGCATATTATCAAAGCGCTTATGATCTTGATCATTTTAACGGGAATACCAATGGCATGGCTAGCGCCTTGCATAATACGGGTGTTGTATTAAGAAGTCAACAGGATTTTGAAAGCGCGCTAACTGCATTTAATGATGCGCTAGAATTAGCCCAAACTACAGATAATCTAAGGTTGATGTCTATTATATACCAATCTCTGGCCGAAACCTACTTTGAAAAAGGGGATACATTTATGGCTTACAGTTTTCAGCGACTTCATGCTACTGCCAAGGACGGTCTTTTCAGTGAAGAAAGTACGCGTGTAATAGCGCAAATGGAAGCCGCCTATGAAATGGAAAAAATGGAAGATAAGCTGGCGGCCCTTCAGCTGGAGTCTGAAGTGCAACAGCTTAGAATAAAGAACGATAAAATCATAATTCTTGCCATTATCATTATTTCCATTGTAGGAATTTCTCTTACCACGGTGATTATAAAAGAACTTCAACTGATAAAGAGAAATAAGAATTTAGTGGAAGAACAAAAACAGATCATTGAGGATAAGAATAAGAGTATTACTTACAGCATTGACTATGCCAAGAGCATCCAAAAGTCTTTATTGAACTATACTATTTCTACAGCAAAAAGAAGTAGGTTCTTTATTTTTTTTGAGCCTAAGGATATTGTTAGTGGTGATTTCTACTGGTATAAGGAGAAGAATGACATTGATATTATTGCCGTGGCAGATTGTACAGGCCATGGAGTAGCAGGAGCTTTTATGACTGTTATTGGCCATGCAGCGCTGGAGCAGATCATCAATAAAGACGGTGTTTATGAACCTGCAGAAATTTTGCGGCGGCTAAACACCTATATTCAAGAATCGCTAAAAAATAATGTGGGTGAGATCATGGATCATAGCATGGATATAGCATTGTGCAAGATTGATCGAAAGTCTAAAACGTTGACCTATTCCGGTATAAATCGCCCATTGGTTTATATTGCCAACGGTGAATTGAAAGAAATAAAAGGTACAAAGATTATTCAGGGTGAAGAAGAATTAGTATCTGCTGATTTTGCCAGCAAACAAATAGAATACTCAGCAAACCATACCTTTTACATGTTTACCGATGGTTTTCCTGACCAGTTCGGAGGCGATAGAAATAAGAAGTATATGACAGT
>JBCDHA010000226.1:0-6311 GCA_038750705.1 Bacteroidota bacterium | reverse complement strand
GAATCAAAAGAAAGAGTTGCTTTCTTTGAAGAAGCAGCGGAAAAAACCGGGAGCTATAAAAGTATTGCAAATTGGATGATGGGCCCCATTAGATCTCATCAGAATATTAGTGCTGAATTGCAGCCACTTACCGCAAAACAATTGGCAGATTTAATAAACCTAATTGATGAGGAGCAACTCAGTTTTTCTTCGGCTTCAGACAAACTATTTAGTGCTATAGCCGGCAAGCCTTCATTAGATGTCTACACTATTTCAACAGAATTAGGACTACTGTTAAGCGAGAATGGTATTAATGTTGAAGAATTAGTCGATGAAGTTCTCAGAGCTTTTCCTGATAAAGTTATTGAGTATAGATCATCAAAAAAAGGTAAGGCTTTATTAGGAATGTTTATGGGTGAACTAATGAAAAAAGGCGCTGGTAAATTAAATCCGAAAGAGGCCAATCAGATTTTGGTAGCTAAGCTAAATGAGTCTTAGATTTACCTTTGTGAAACCTTATTGCCATAAAAACGATTATTTAAGGTATGAAAAAAATAACTCTAGTCTTAGCAGTTTTAGTTCTAATTAGTTGTGCCGGTGGAGCCAATGAGGTGGCCCATACGGAAGAGGGTAATTTTATTACTATCTCAGGAACGGTTGGCTATCCTCAAAATGGGCTCATTTTGTTAGAGCAGTACCAGGGAAGCCAAAGAGTGACTACCGTAATTGATACTTTACCTTTTGATCAATCTACATATAAATTTTCTAAAGCGGTAAATATTGAAAGTCCGGGTTACTACAAGCTAAATTTTTACAATAAGCAGGCCGTTAACCTCATTTTAAATAAGGACGATATCACTGTAAATGTAGATGGCAATGCTCAAAATGGTCATGCTGAAGTAATTGGTTCTTCTGATCATGATTTTATCCAGGAGATGCAACAACTAAATCAGGCCTTCCAATCATCACCCGAGGTGGCTCAAATCAATACGGATTTTATGGCTGCCAACCAGACAGGGGATCAGAAAGCAATGGATGAACTTAGGGCGAAATACCAGGAACTTGACGCTAATTTTAAAAAACAGATTGCCGCTAAAATTGAATCTGCAGGAGCATCACTTGGCGCGTTGGAGATACTAAAAAATGGTGGAATACTGGATAAAGATCAAAATTTTCAAACCTTTTCCAAGTTTGCCGTCGTCATTAAAAATGAAATACCGAATTCGACCATAGTAAACGAATTTGTGGCGGAGGTTGAACGGATGAAGAAGTTGGCGATTGGAGAAATAGCTCCTGACATAACACTGCCGAATCCTGATGGTGAAATGGTAAGCTTATCCTCGCTTAGAGGAAATTATGTGCTCGTGGATTTCTGGGCGAAGTGGTGCCGACCATGTAGAATGGAAAACCCCAATGTGGTGCGTATGTACAATAAGTTCAATAATCGCGGTTTTGAAGTGTTTGGTGTTTCACTTGATCGAAATAGACAGGATTGGCTTCAGGCTATTGAACAAGATGGGCTTAACTGGACGCAAGTCTCAGACCTGAAGTATTGGCAAAGCGATGCAGCTAAATTATATAACATAAATGCGATTCCTTTTGCTCTTCTTCTAGACCCGGAAGGAAGGATAATAGGTAAGAATTTAAGGGGCAAACAGCTTGAAAATAAGCTGGAGGAGATATTTTCTAAGGGGTAAAAAGAAGATCAGTTAATCTTGTCATTCAGACGAACATTGTTCGTGAACATATGGAGATTTCCCCCATTATATGAAACGCTCACTTGTACTCGCCTTTTTTATTCATGCCATATTAACCATCCATGGCCAATCCATATCAGTCAAAGGTAAAGTCACCGATGCATCTGACTCATCAGCCATCGCCTTCAGTAATATCTACATCCAACAACAAAATCGTGGCACCCACTCCAATGAATCAGGCGATTTTATTCTAAATGTCCCTTATGAGGCTGCAAACGACACATTGATTGTGTCTGCCATCGGCTATCGAACGTTTAGTATTCCCGTTGCTGCCATAGATACCACTATTTTGCTACAGGTTAGAATGAAACAGGAAACGGTCATTCTTGATGATGTGGTGATAAAAGCAAGCCGTGATACCCTGGGCGCTTTAATACAAAAGGCCATTAGCCGAATACCGCGTAACTACCCGAAGAAAACCTTTTATTTAGATGGTTTTTACAGGGAGCTGGTACTGCGCGATTCCCTATATGTTCGCTTTTTAGAAGCAGCTATCGGTATTCAGGATAAAGGATTTGATAACACAACAGATGGTCTACGTGCGAGAGTTCTGGCCGTACGGAAAAGTGAAGATTATATCAACTACTCGCTGTACACGAAGGTGTACAAGTTGATGTATGGCGAAAAGAACAATCTCTACGAAACGTTCAAATTTGATAAAATCAGGACATACAACAACGCAGGCTTTCAATTTTTAGAGAGTATAACACTGAAACCTTATGTTTTTGAATTGGATTCTATTCTATCTTTCGAAGGTGAAACTATATATGTAATACAATATGCACCTTTAAAAAATCTCGGCTTGATGGAACATGGCAAAATTTACCTTAATGTTAATGATTATGCTATCACTCGCTTTGAATACAACTATGTTTCAACGGATCAAACTAAATTCTATAAAGGAATTGATCTTTCATATAGGGGGAATGTACTTAAAAGTTCTGTAGTAGAATACCGTAAAAGAGGAAAGAAGTATTATCTGAATTTCATTAAATGGACAGCGCCTGTTGGCGGGGCATGGGTAACAGAAAATGAGGAGGGTGAGCATGCCGTTCAATTCTATGATTGCGCTTTTTACGTGAACGCGGTATACACCAAAAAACGAGATTTTGAAAAGATCAAAAAGCGAGACTCTGAATCTCGTGAGGTTGATCTATACGCCAAAACCCACGAATATGATGCAGATTTCTGGAACGACTACAATATGGTGTTGATCAACCCATTGTACGAGGCTGCCAAATCGGATTTGGAAAAAGACAAGAAGCTGGAACAGCAATACTATGAAAATTGAATTATCTGTAATAGTATAACTCCACAACGCTTTTCGCAGCCGATGTGCTCATAGGCATTATTGCTGACTACCTGACAATGTTATTTCCTGTCACATTTCGTTATTCTCAGTCCTGTTAAACATCGATACCACATCTGCAATGGATCGAAACACCGATAATACAATTATGAATCTCGTGTCCAGGCTTAAACAAAATATTATGGTTCTAATAGTGACTCATCGCATTAAGACCGCTTCTAAAGCGGATAAGATTTTTATTCTTCAAGATGGCACCATTAATGCCAACGGACACCCTCAAGACCTTTTAGATTATAGTAACTTTTTTAGCGAGTCCTACAAGGAATTGCGCCAGTACACGACAAAAGCCAGAATCAAACCATCGGATGAATAAAAACATGAGTAAAACAGTGAAAAAGCCAGATTACTGCGCATTAGATTGAAGATTCATCCGATGGATCTTCCCAATGCGCAGTGTTTTAAACTTTTGTCGTGTAGTGTGAAACTTAAAGATATTTAAAGAGTATCTAACAATACTCTTTGAATACTTCCACCAGGTGATTTCCTATCATTTCGGCGGTTCTGCCTTCTATGTGATGCCTTTCCACAAAATGAACCAGTTCACCATCTTTAAATAAAGCAATGGATGGTGAAGACGGGGGGTAAGGCAACGTGTATTCACGAGCTTTAGCCACAGCATCCTGGTCAACACCTGCAAAAACAGTGGCTAATGTACCAGGCTTTTTCTCGCTATTTTGAACGGCCCATTTTACACCGGGTCTTGCCGAACCTGCGGCACATCCACAAACCGAGTTTATGACCATTAAAGTAGTGCCCTCATGATCGGTAAGATGTTTATCTACCTCTTCTCCCGTTTTTAATTCAGTAAAACCTACTGAAGTTAAATCTGCTCGCATTGGAGCAACTAATTCTTCTGGATACATAATTTTATCAAATAATAATTAAACAATATCAAATATTAATTTTAGTACTCTCAAATTTCACCTCTTACAATATCGAAACAAGCATGATCCGGAACGGTTTACTCTTAAAGAAACCCTAATTCAAGTTTAGCCGCTTCAGACATCATATCTTGTGAATAAGGGGGGTCAAAAGTAATCTCAACATTCACCTCATTGATGCCCTCAATACTCTTAACGTTTTGTTCTACTTCCGCCGGAATACTCTCAGCCGCCGGACAGTTGGGAGATGTCAATGTCATAAGTATATAGACATTATCTACCGGGAAAATGCTGATCTCATAGATTAAACCTAATTCATAGATATCTACCGGTATTTCAGGATCGTACACGCTTTTTAGCGCGTCAACCACCTGCTCTTTCAAATCTGCTTCTTTCGTTTTTACTGGTTCCCCCATTTTTAATTGCTAAGTTCTTTCGCCTTTAAGGCTACGGCGTATAACTTCATTTGCTTAATCATAGCTGAAAAACCATTCGAACGCTGAGTGCCAATGAAACGTTCCATACCTATCTCTTTTGGAAAAAATAAATCCGCATTTATGATATTATCAGAAGTTTGACCTGATAAAACACGCACGAGTAGGCTCACCAGGCCCTTTGTTATGGCTGTATTGCTATCTGCTTGAAACTCAACCCTATCGCTCTCCAATCTTGCCGTGAGCCAAACTTTTGACTGACAGCCTTTTACAATATTCTCGTCTGTTTTAAGTTCATCGGGCATTTTAGGAAGCTTTTGTCCTAACTCCATCATGTAAAAGTTAGTCATTTCCATGTCACCGTCCAGTATGGCAAAATCTTCTACGATACTCTCCTGAATTTCTTTGATCGAGCTCATCACTTCATAAATTTCACAATACGGTGTAAGCTCTCAAGCATATTGTCTATTTCCTCTTTGGTGTTATAAACTGCGAATGAAGCGCGTACCGTACCTTCTACACCATAGTGATCCATCAGCGGTTGTGTACAATGATGTCCCGTTCTGACCGCAATGCCCCTGGCATCAAGCATTTGCCCAATATCAAATGGATGAATGCTGTCAATAAGAAATGAAAGAACACTTACTTTGTTTGCAGCGGTACCGTATATTCTAATTCCATCAATTTTACTGATTCCTTTCGTGGCATACTCCAGAAGCGAGTTCTCATATACCGCCATTTCTTGCTTTCCGGTTTCAGTTACGAAATCCAAAGCCTCCTTGAATGCGATTACATCTGCTATGTTAGGAGTGCCTGCCTCAAATTTGTAGGGGATATCATTATAGGTGGTTTTTTCAAAAGATACATCTTTGATCATTTCCCCACCACCCTGATAAGGAGGCATACTTTCCAAAAGCTCACGCTTGCCATAAAGAGCACCTGTTCCGGTAGGACCGTAAACTTTGTGTGCTGAAATGGCATAAAAATCGCAATCTAATTCTTGAACATCAATATCAATATGTGCGCTTGCCTGTGCACCATCAACTAGCACTTTGGCTCCGAACTCATGAGCCTTGTTTATGATCTCTTTAACAGGATTGATCGTACCCAGGCTATTGCTTGCATGATTGACCGCCACTAACTTAGACTTATGTGAAAGAAGTGACTTAAAAGTTTCTAAGTCCAGACTGCCGTCTTCCAAAACAGGAATAACTTTAATAACGGCTTCTTTCTCTTCAGCCAAAAGCTGCCAGGGTACTATATTGGAGTGATGCTCCAGACCCGAAATTATAATTTCGTCATCTTTCTTGATAAATTTTCTGCCGTATGTGGCGGCAACAAGATTAATACCTTCAGTAGTACCTTTCGTAAAAATTACCTCTTCTACTTCAGCCGCTCCTATAAATTGCTGAACGGTAAAGCGAGTTTGCTCATAAGCCTTGGTTGCCTTTTCAGCAAGCGTATGTATGCCTCTGTGTATGTTAGCGTTATAACTACTGTAATAGCCTGAAAGGGCATCGATAACGCGCTTGGGCTTTTGACTCGTAGCCGCATTGTCGAAATAAGCCAAAGGTCTACCATTTACATTTTGGTGCAACACAGGAAATTGCTCCCTAATTTTCGCTATTTCCAAACTTTGAAGTGTAGTAGATGCACTCATACTTTAATGTAAACGGTTGGAAATAATTTTTTCCAGGTAAGCTTTAACAGGTTCTATTTCTACCGTCTCTAAAACTTCTGTAGCAAAGGCATAAAGTAGTAGGGACCGGGCACTGTCTTTACTTAACCCCCTGGCTTGCATATAAAACAATGCTTCTTCGTCCAATTGGCCGGTGGTGCAGCCGTGAGAACATTTTACATCATCTGCCCATATTTCTAACTGCGGCTTGGT
>JBCDHA010000225.1:0-6344 GCA_038750705.1 Bacteroidota bacterium | reverse complement strand
GATTTACGATATCATTAAGTTTTGGTTTGACAAAGGCATTGATGGATTTCGCATGGATGTCATCTCCCTAATATCTAAACGATTAGAATTTGAAAATACTCCTTCAGATGACTTAGGCGAAGTAGTGGAGAAATACTATGCTAACGGGCCTCGCATTCATGAATACCTGCAGGAAATGAATTATGAAGTACTCAGCAAGTACGACATCATGACGGTAGGAGAGGGCCCGGGAATAACGCTGGAAAACGGGTTGGACTATGTGGCTGAAGACCGGAATGAGCTAAACATGATCTTTCACTTCGACCATATGTTCATGGATAATGGACCCGGAGGTCGTTTAGATCCTGTGGACTATGATCTGGTACAATTCAAAAAGGTCTTTTCTGATTGGGACCAAACATTAAAAGAGAAAGGCTGGAACAGTATTTTTCTTGGCAATCACGATTTCTCTAGAATGGTTTCCCGTTTTGGAAATGATAAAGAATACCATCAGGAATCGGCTAAATTATTGGCAATGCTGTTGCTTACCCTACGAGGGACCACATACATCTATCAGGGTGATGAAATCGGTATGACCAATGTTGCCTTTGATACCATTAGCGATTACCGTGATGTAGAGACCCTGCAGCTATGGAAAATGGCTAAAAAGGAAGGCAGGAACATGGATCAGGTTTTGGCAGCGGTGCACAGGCAAAGTCGTGATAACGCGAGAACACCAATGCAGTGGTCAAGCGCTGTCAATGGCGGTTTTTCAGATGCTGAACCCTGGATAAAAGTCAACTCTAATTACGACAGCATTAATGTAGCTGAGCAGGAGAAAGATGGAGATTCTATTTTGAGCTTTTACCGTAGTATGATAAAATATCGAAAAGCAAACAAGACGCTTGTCTACGGTGATTACAAATGCATTCATCCGGATCATAAGCAATTATACATGTTCGAGCGGTGGAATGAAGAATCACGGTTTATGGTGGTTCTTAATATGAGTAATGAGGTGGTCGTTGTCGATGAACTGAATGACATTCAAGGGCACATGGAAATGGCCAACTATTCTCAAAGTGATACTGATAACCATCTCCGGCCTTGGGAAGCAAGACTTTATAAATTGTGAGCCGGTGACAGAATATAAGATTAAACTACAAAAGTCTTTAAGACTTTTGTAGTTTGTATCCCAGGATTAAAAAATATGAACAATACAATATGGGGAATTGACCTCGGCGGAACAAAAATTGAAGGGGTTGTACTCGACCCCAATGATAATTCAGTGGTATCCAGAACGCGATTGGCTACGGAGGCTGATCAGGGTTATGAGCATGTGCTACAGCGCATTAAGCTACTTATTGATCAAATAGCACAAGATGTTGGTCACCACCCTGCCAGGTTAGGAATAGGGACGCCAGGCGCTATAGACCCACATACCCATTTATTGAAAAATAGTAATTCTACCGCCCTTAATAAAAAGCCGTTCAAAAAAGATCTTGAGCAAGTCCTCGGTATTCCCATTGAAATGGCTAATGATGCAAATTGTTTTGCTCTCGCAGAGGCAAGAATGGGCATTGTTCAGGAAATTAACCCAAAAGCAAAGGTTGTTTTCGGTGTAATCATGGGCACCGGAGTAGGAGGTGGTGTGGTGGTAAATGGACAGATTATCAATGGTAACCAGGGAATTGCCGGAGAGTGGGGCCATAATTTTTTGGATGAGTCCGGCGGGCAGTGCTACTGTGGTAAAATTGGATGCGTAGAACGGATAATTTCAGGTACCTCACTTGAGCGTTATTATCATGAAATATCTGATGAGCAATTGGCCCTTAAGCTAATAATGCAAAAATACCAGCAAGGGGATAAGAACGCCCGAAAAACGGTTGAACGTCTAATCCACTTTTTTGGGCTAGGTATTTCTTCCGTTATTAATATACTTGACCCTGAGATTATCGTAATAGGAGGAGGAGTAGGAAATATTGACTTACTGTATACCAAAGGCGTAGAAGAGGCCGCCAAGTATACATTCAATACCCGCTTTGATACCAAGATTGTGAAACCCAAGCTAGGTGACAGCGCCGGAGTTTTTGGCGCTGCGTTTTTAGTGACTTGACGTCATAAGTTTACTTCACTATGCTTCAATAGGCCAGTCTATTTTGACGGCTATTCTTCGGGAACCAAAGAAATCTCAAAATTCTCTCCCGGCTGTAGTACCTTGCTTTGACCAAACAACTCCGTTTTCAATTCGGTTGAATTGTTTCTATCACTTTTTACGGCAATACCTTCTTTGTCAATTTTAATTTCAAGTAAACAACCCTTGATTACGAGTTTAAATGAAAGCCCTTCCCATGCTTCTGGCAGACGAGGTTCAAACTTTACACCATCTTCTGTAAGCTGAAAACCTCCGAAACCTTCTACCATAATTCTCCATACCCCACCGGCGGCAGCGGTATGTATTCCTCCTAAGAATGACCCACCACTATTTACTTTTTTGCTGGCATTGTAAAGGTCAATCGTTGCTGACTCCATGAAGTAGCGATAAGCTTCTTCCTCATGGCCGGCCTTACTCGCTACCAGGGCATGTACACTTGGACTTAATGACGAACCATGCTCTGTGCGAGGCTCATAATACTCATAGTTGGCAGTAAGTACATCATTGGGAAATTCATCTAGGATAGCCAGTAGCTGAACTACGTCGGCCTGTTTTAGTACCTGCGTGTTTACGGCAATTCCATTGGGCCACCCCCAATATTCACCCGGGTCGATGAGTCTTTTTCTTAATTCATCAGGAGTAATTTCTTCCAGATTAAAATATCCATCAAACTGCTCAATGACTCCTGTTTCAGGATCTGGCTCAGGTAAATAAATCTGGTCAATGATTTCCTGCCATACGTTTACCGAATCCCCTGATATCCCGATTTTTGAAGCCAACTCGTTAAACTCATCAGGATTATTAAGCTTCATCTTATCAAAGATATAGACAGCCTTCTCTAAGGCGTATTTGGTGAGATAGTTGGTGTAGGCATTGTTGTCTACATTTTCGTGATATTCGTCAGGTCCTAATAGTCTGATGAGCTCATACCTGTTTTTGTCTTTCTTAAAATGTACCCTGGAAACTAAAAACCGGGCTATTTCAAAAACTACTTCGGCGCCATGATCTACTATGAACAACCAGTCTTGTGTGGCCTGGTAGTAGGTCCAAATGCCATACACAACATCGGGCGATATATGAATCTGCCAACAGTTGAAATGATTTCTTATCGGGCGCCCCGTGAGTACATCGGTAAAGAAATAATCCGGAAACAGTTCGTCACCGGTCTTGCCGCTGGTCCAGGCGTAGAATGCGCCATCGTAACCGAGTTTTTTTGCTTTTCTTTTGGCACCATTTAAGGTGTCATGCCGGTAGGTGACCAGGTTTCTGGCCAGATCAGGTTGAGTGTAAATGAACATGGGCAGGTTGAAGGTTTCCTGGTCCCAAAAGGCGGCGCCTTGGTATACCTGACAAGACAGACCCCGTGCTCCAATAGGCAGATTAGCATGTTTTGGCGTGGCAATAATGGCCTGGTAAATGTTGAACCTCGCTAAGACCTGAGCCTCCGAATGGCCGGCAATTTGAATATCGGAAATTCTCCAGATCTCCTCCCACTTTTGTTGGTGTACCGACTTTAGGGATGTATAACCCAGCTTAAGCCCACTTTTAACCTCCTCTTTGGCAGTTTTTAGCGGATGTTCCAACTCATTACTATGCGTAATAGCTACTACCTTTTCAAAGGCTACTTCTTCATCCGCTTCCAGTTCGAACACGTATTCACGAAGTATTCTTTTGTCTTCTTCCAGGATCTTAGATGACTTTGGAGGAGCGCCATTTAACTTAATGCCTTCTGTCACTACTACCTCGGCGCCTGGCTCAATAGTTTTCATTTTTAAACCTACTAAACCTTCATTCTCAAAGGGTTCGTACGATTTAAAGTGTTCACCATTTATGCTCCAGACGCGTCCGTCAATACCGGTTACTACCTTATAAGTACCTTTATTTAAAGCCTTAAAGGAATAGCGCATTACCAATAGGTGGTGATTGTCATAACTGGCAAACTTTTCGGTATTAAGTTCTACCCTCTTACCAGCGCGAGACTGCCAAACCACGCTTCTTCTATTGGTGCCGTACTTAAGGTGGAGCGCCCGATTGTGCTCTTGGGTTTCTCCGCTGAATGCAGATAACAGTTCGCCATCTACAAATAACTGTGTAAAAAGCCCATTGGGTACGTTACATAACTCACTCCATTTGCTGCCTTCGGCCCTATCCCACGTATCCGTAACTACGCAAGCTACATACTCTTTGGCTTCCCACTCTTCGAACGTTCCACGGTAACCCAGATAGCCGTTGCCTATCATGAAGTTGCTACCGGTAGTTATCAGTTGATCGGGGTTGAAAGTGTTTTCAATAATTTCCCACTCCGTTTCTGTTCTTAGATTGTTTTTTAGACTCATACTACATAAAATATGTGTTAAAAATAAGTGAACGGAGGTTAAGGTAATGTTGTGAGAAGCCTGTAAACGGTTACATGGCCATTAATTGTTCAACTTCTGTATTTGTTTAATTCAGGATTGGCCTATGCTAACTCGGATTGTGCCAGCCAGTGGTTCTGATACGCCTTGGGCGACTTGCCATTTACACTTTTAAACACCCTGTTAAAGTAGGAAAGGTTATTAAATCCACAGGCCATGTAAACTTCACTTACTTTTGTTTGAGGGTCTTTGAGCAGGCTTGCCGCACGTTTAATACGGCTTTGATTTATGAATTTTACCGGAGACATACCTATTTCATCACGAAATACTTTGTGAAAATTAGGTTCACTCATACAGGCTTTGTCCGCCAGCATTTTAATGTTTAGCGGTTCATCTAAATGCTCTCTTATAAACTTTATGACATACGCCATTCGATTCGAGTCGCTAATCTGCAAGAGTTGGTTGTGATAAGAAGTTCTGTTTTCACTTTGCTTAATGCGGATAATAAGTTCCTTCATCATCATCTGGATAAAAGTATCCTTAGACGGATTGTCTTCCATGAAAACAAAAATGAGACGTTGGAGCAATTGATAGATCGCATGATCATTTGTAAAGGCATAATTGTCTGTATTGATCATCCACGGTTGGGCATCTGCTTTAGGCATATGCTCATTCATGTCTGAAATAATCTTAGAGATCATAGCTTCGTCAATTTGCATGGCCAGGCATCTGGTAGGGTTATCTTCCCTGGCTTCCGGAAAATCTATACACATGACTTCATCGGCAGGTAAGCAAAGCGACTCTCCCGGTATAAAATTGAAAGGCTCCTTTTCTCTCAGGTGCATCACTTTCTTTCCTTCAAGCATACTTGCTAATACCGGCTGTGAAAACTGCAGCACCACTTGTTCGGCATAATGATGCGTTTCATAGATGTTGAGTTCGGCATTATTTACTGTGAAAGACGTTTTGTTTTCTACAAGTTGATCTAAATGCCGGTTTTGAAAGAAGTGATCTGGGAGTCTCATCTGATTTACTAACTGCCGTGGGTGGATTTGATAGAAATGGTCATCTAATTGATTGTATTGTTCTCATTTAAATCGTTTGCATTGAAGAAATTAGACAACTTAATATCCTAAAATTTCTGACGTCATCCTAGTAAGAATTTAGAAATTATTAACCAAACACTTTAAAAAAATGAGCGAATCACTTACAACTCCATTAACCCAAACAGAAAAACCTATTTTCAAAAACCAATATGAAAACTTCATCGGTGGAAAGTGGGTAGCTCCTGCCAAAGGGGAGTATTTTGAAAACACTTCACCGGTAGATGGTCAAAGCTTTACAAAGATACCAAGGTCCACTGAAGAGGACATTGAGCTGGCATTAGATGCGGCGTGGGCGGCTTTTGAAAGCTGGAAAAATGTATCTGTTACCGAGCGTAGTAATATGCTATTAAAAATAGCAGATGTTATGGAAGAGAACCTTGAGGCGCTGGCCCGCGCTGAAACCTGGGATAATGGTAAAGCCATTAGAGAAACCACGGCCGCAGATCTGCCTTTAGCTGTAGATCACTTCCGTTATTTTGCAGGAGTAATCAGGGCTGAAGAGGGCACGGCCAGTGAGCTCGATGCCAATACACTCTCTATGAACATTCAGGAACCACTGGGTGTGGTGGCACAAATAATTCCGTGGAATTTCCCTATTCTGATGGCTGCCTGGAAAGTAGCTCCGGCGTTGGCTGCCGGAAACTGTATTGTACTAAAGCCTGCTGAACAAACGCCTGTAGGTATATTGATCCTTGCCGAGCTTATTCAGGATATTTTGCCCGATGGTGTTTTTAACATAGTAAATGGATTTGG
>JBCDHA010000224.1:0-6357 GCA_038750705.1 Bacteroidota bacterium | reverse complement strand
CTAAATAGAGTAACAAAGAACTGCCCCTTTAAGGAATTTAAAGGGTGTTTTTAGCGAATGAGTCCAAATCAAAAAATCTTTTCTCGGACGCCAGTAGTTTTTTATTTTCTATTGTTCCCTAAAACCCTAATTTTAGAAATAAACCACTAGATGGATTTAAAGATCTTCTTTTCTCCGCTTGAGGAAGAGCAATTTGCTCATATAAAAAGCCCAGGTAGTTTTTATAAAAATATTGCTTCCAATATAGATGGCATGCCAGACTTTAGGCAAGCACAAATTGCCATCATTGGTGTTTGCGAAAGCAGGGGCTCAAACTCAAACAGTGGCACTGACAAGGCACCGGACATTATTCGAAATAAGCTTTATCAGTTAAAAAAAGGTTTTGGATCTTACAAGATTGTTGACCTCGGTAATCTCAGACCGGGGATTGATCTAAGCGAAACCTTAGGGCGTTTAAAAGAGGTATGTCATTTATTAATTGAAAAGAATGTATTGCCCGTTATCATTGGCGGTTCCCATGATCTCGACTTTGGGCAGTATCAGGCTTATGAGGACATGGATAAGTTAGTGAGTCTTCTTAACGTGGATGCGTTTCTTGACATGGAAGACAAAGTTGACAATCTAAGTCAAGGCCACATTAATAAAATTTTAATTCATGAACCTAACTATCTTTTTAATTATAGTCACTTAGCCTACCAAAGCTATTTAATTGATCAAAACGCTATTGACATCTTAGAGAAGCTTTATTTTGAAGCCTACCGTGTTGGACATCTCCGATCAAATATTACGGAAATGGAGCCGATTATTAGAAATGCGGATATGCTTTCTTTTGATATAACAGCTATAAAATCAGGAGACGCACCTGGCAACGGTAATGCTCAGCCATTTGGACTAACAGGTGAGGAAGCTTGCCAAATATGCTGGTATGCGGGGTTGAACGAAAAATTGAGTTCAGTGGGATTTTATGAGTACAATCCAGAGTTTGATGATGAAAGCCGGAAAACCGCGGCAGTAGTCGCTACCATGATCTGGTATTTCATTGAGGGGTACTATCATCGAAAAAACGAACAAAATTTCAAAACAAACGATTATACTAAATTCGTTGTTTCCATGCCGAGTGATCCGGAAACTTTGAGCTTTTATAAGAGTAAACTCAGTGAAAAATGGTGGATGGAAGTCCCTTTTCCACAAGGGAGAGAACAATATTCCAGAAACTGTATCATACCGTGCAGCTATTCAGACTATCAACTTGCCACGCAAGGAGAACTACCGGAACGCTATATTAACACACATGCAAAACTTATTTAAGTCATTAAAAAAAATAGCCATGAGACCTGTTGCCTTGTTATTGATTTCAATGCTTTTTTTAGCGTGCAGCGCAAAAAAAGACGCTAATGAAATTATAGATGAAGCCATCCTGCAAGCCGGAGGAGACCTGTTCGAAAATACGGAAATAGAATTCGTATTTAGGGATCGAGAGTACGGTTATAAGAAAGTAAACGGAAACTTTGAATACGTCCGTATTTTTAAGGATTCTGCAGGTGTTGTGAGAGATGTACTTACAAATACCGGGTTTACACGACAAATTGATGGCATTACAACTAAAGTAGCTGACACCATGGCTACCAAGTATAGCAATTCAGTAAATTCAGTTGTTTATTTTGCTCTGCTACCTTATGGTTTGAATGATCCGGCAGTTAATAAAACCTATGTAGGTCAATCCACAATTAAGGACGAAGTCTATCACAAGATTAAAGTAACATTCAATCAGGAAGGCGGCGGTGAAGATTTCCGGGACATTTTTATCTATTGGATTGGCAAAGACGATTATAAAGTTGACTACTTGGCTTATTCCTACGAGACAGATGGCGGCGGTATCCGCTTTAGAGAAGCGTACAATGAGCGGATCGTCAATGGTGTGCATTTTGCGGATTATGTTAATTATAAACCAAAGGATGTAATAAATCTGGAGGCCTTAGACGTAGCATTTGAAAAAGGAAATTTAGAGATGCTCTCTAAAATTGAACTGACTGCTATTAAAGTGAACCCGCTCTAGTTTTCAATTTACGCTTTCTATAAACCAAAAACCCGGTATACAATAGGATTACCAACCCTATAGATTGTAGTATAATAAACTTCCACGCACCGTCATCCGGTAAGTAGGTTACCTGGTCGATAACATTCCACAGGCTATTTAAGCCAAGTAACAATAATACTTCCAAGACTACAAAAGCCATAACATTAAGAAAAGTGGAATTGACCTTGTCCTGCATGGTTTGAAAGTCATTCGCAGTAATGACTAGTATAATGCCCAGTAGTGGTAGTATAAAACCATTTAATGCCTGGGCGGCAACAATAACCGGAATAGGTTTTACATCTAAAAAACCGAATAACAATCCAACTGACAACACCGCCAACCATCCTGTCTTATACCAACGTAAGGAAAACTCATGCTTAGCAAACAGGCCTTCTGTAATGATACCGGCCGCCATTGGAGCGGTTACTGTGGAAGTAAAACCGGCGGCAAATAACCCCGCCCCGAGTAACAAATAGGCCCAGTCACCTAAACTGTTCCCCATAAGCCGGGCCATATCCAAAAAGGAATTCATGCTGTTTATCTGTGTGGCTGCAATCAAAATAGCGATAGATATAAAACCTCCAAAAACAATGGAAATAGCGAGGCCAACCCTCATTTCTTTCAGAGTTTGCCCCTTGCTAAGGCCTGAACCCAGGTAAATGTTATAAGGTACGATGGTTGTTCCGATCAGGGCCAGCGTTAGCCATTCAGAACCTTCGGGGATGGAAGGTATGGTACCGGAAAGTATTTGGCTTAAAGAGGGTGAGCTTTTTAGCGCTACTATTACAAAACCAGCACCCATAAGGGCCACCAGAAACCCCAGTACTCTAATTATAACCGATTTACCCCCCAACGCCAAGAGTACTATTGCTCCTGCTCCAATAGCAGATATTAATAAGAAACGATCTGCGGGTATAAGTACTGAAAAACCGCTAAGGGCTCCTAAAATATTGCCGGCCTCATAGGCCGCACAACCTACGATTACGGCAAAGCCGATAAGAAAAGCCGGAAAGGGATTAAGATTTTGCTTTAGAATTTTACTAAGATCGCTACCGGTAACAATTGAAATACGGGCAGCCATCTCCTGTAGAATAAGGCATGCCACGGTGGCAAATACTAATGACCATATCAGGCTATACTTGTAAGACGCGCCGGCCGCCGATGAAGCCGCCAGTGTTCCGGGGCCTATAAAAGCTGCTGAGATCACAGACCAAAGCAGAATAGAGCTAATTCTTTTTTTGATTGCAAACATGTGAGGTTAATCCTGCGTTATCGCGCAGTTCCAAACTACTCAAAAATTAAGTACTTTTGATTTAAAAGGCTGGCATTAAGCTAATATCATACATTTTATGAAACTTATGATAAGACTCTTCTGTCTGATTGCTTTGTTTCTTTTAAATTTTCCGCTGCCCCAGGTTCTAGGTCAGGATACAGCCCCTAAAATTGTGATTAACTCGGTTGGTCATTCAGGCAAGATTTTTAACCTGCTCTACACACCCGATGGATCGAGAATAATCTCGGTATCGGAGGATAAAAGTATTCGCATATGGGATGCTAAAACCGGTGAGCTTCTTAACAAGTATGAGTCTGAAATTGGAACCGGTCCAAAAGGAATGCTATATGCATCGGCCATTACACCGGATGGTAATATATTAGCCGTTAGCGGCTACCCGGTAAATGACGATGCCGATAACTATATCATCTTCATCGATCTAAGTACAGGAAAGCAGGTGAGCACGGCTATCGGCCATAGTAATGTCATCAACACACTTGATTTTACAGGCGACGGGAAATACCTGGCAAGCGGAAGTGATGATGGTACCATTCTCATCTGGCAAGTCTTAGGAAAAGAAGAAACAGAAAGCATTCATAAAATTGACGTAGGCTCCAGAGTGGCCAAACTCTCCTTTAACCAAAAAACCAACGCGCTGGCGGTAGCTTCGGAATCAAAGAATATTAAAGTTTACAATCTGGCTGGCCTGAATAAAGGAAACCTGAATTACGAACCAAGGGAGTTAAAGAAACATAAGGATATCGTAAATAATGTGAGCTTTTCTCCGGATGGTTCATTTATAGCCAGCAGTAGCTTTGCGCAGGATCTGGTACTCTGGAGGTCTGACGGCTCGTTTGTCAAATCTTTGGACACAGATGATAAAGTAGTCAATGCACTGGCTTTTTCTCATGATTCCAGGATTCTTATCGCGATGGATGAAAAAGGAAAAGGAGTAAGCTTCAATGTTCCATCGGCAACTAAGCTTTCTACTTTTACCGGCCACGATAATACCGTATTCAGCGCAGCATTTTCACCTAACTCGGCTTCAGGCAGTTACCTGGCCTGTACTGCCGGAGGGAATAATAATGTATTAAAGATCTGGAACCCGATCAACGGCAAAGTTCAGCAAACTATTAAGGGAAAAGGCAGCGTTGTTTGGGACTTACAATTTGGCGAAGACCTGGATTTGTACATTAAAAAGCAACCTGATGAAAAGGGGTATGACTACAGTTTCAATTTTAAAAACTTTTCAATACGCCAAAAACCGGATAATCCTAAAAATAGCTACAGCTCAGTTGCAAACGCCAAACTTGCCCAGTTGAGTCCATATCAGATAGAGGTCAATCGCCGGGGGCTAATTCAAAACGATGAATTTGAAGATGGTAGAATATTAGACTTTCAAGGTACGAAAACCGGGGATGTAATAGTAGCAAGTGATTTTTCACTAAAAATGTATTCTCCTCAAGGCACATTGATCAAAGAGTTTCTTGGACATACCGCCGGTGTTCGTTCGGTTGCCGTAACCAAGGATGGAAGGTATATGGCCTCGGGTGGTGAAGACCAAACTATAAAAATCTGGAAACTGGATGAATCCGGAAAAATCCCAAGTATGAAGGAGATTTTTCAAAGCGCTGAATGGGTAGCGTACTTTGACGGACATGAACTTGGCGCCCTTGCTACTTCAAACACCGCCGAGGCCTGGAAAGAGGCAATAGCCAAAATCGAAGGTTCAGGAGATAGGACGGCCAGGGATATACAGGGTGTTTTTGATAACCTTGGAGAAGCTATTACACCTTTTGTAAACTTATTTGTGTCTGACGATTCTGAATGGATAAGCTGGGTACCCACCGGATATTTTAACTGCAGCTCCGCCGGTGGTCAGTACTTTGGCTGGCACATAAACAGAGGCGTAAGGCAGTTGGCTGATTTCTATACCGCAGAACAATATTTCGAAATTTTATATCGCCCCAAGGTATTGATGCGCAGCGTCAATGAGAGCAAAAGAGTAAACGTAATACTTCAGGACGAGGGCGAACAACTTTTTGACCTTGGCAAGCTTGAGCGACCATCCGCTGCTTTTTTTAACCTTAGTGAAGCTATTATTGGTGAAAACAAGATTCTTGATTACCAAGATGGTAGCTATCAAACCAAAACCAAATCCATAAACCTGGAAGTGGACCTCTACAATGGCGGTGGCGGGTTAAAAGAGTTGAACATTTACCAAAATAATAAGCTCATTATCACAGATCAGGAACTTAAGCAGGTAGCAGTGGGCAGTACTACCAAGAAGTATTTTGACGTAAACCTGACGAATGGACAAAACGAGTTTAAGGTAATTGTTAAAAACAACCAGAAAATTGAATCCAGGCCCAACGAAATACATATCCTATACAACGGTGATGTAGTAGCTTCTTCAGACTTATTCATATTGGCTGTTGGTATCAATGAATATAAAAACCCTGCTTACAACCTGAATTATGCTCAACCGGATGCTAAATCTTTCGTTCAAAAAATCTCAGAAAGAAGTGGAAAGATTTTCAGGAACGTTAGAAAGCTTGAGATATACGATAAGGACGCTACAAAAGATAATATCCAGAGAGCATTTAAGTCAATTGTTACCCAGGCAAAACCAGAGGATGTATTCGTTTTTTACTATGCTGGCCACGGCACATTAGACGAGGATAATAATGACGAATATTACCTTGTACCTACTGACGTGACCAAGCTTTACGGTGATCCGGCACAGCTCCAGGCAAAGGGAATTTCTGCCACCGGTTTAAAGGGTATGTTGGCAGAGTTAAAACCTCAGAAACAGCTCATCTTAATGGATGCTTGCCATTCAGGAGGTGCCATAAATGCAATAAAAACCCGTGCACCAGCTTCTGAAGAAAAGGCAATAGTTCAATTGGCAAGAGCTTCCGGAGTGGTAATGATTGCCTCCAGCGGCACGCAGCAATATGCCTCTGAATTTGAAGTTTTGAAGCACGGTGTATTCACCTATACCTTG
>JBCDHA010000223.1:0-6360 GCA_038750705.1 Bacteroidota bacterium | reverse complement strand
TCTGTCTTTGCCATTTTGTAATCACAAGATAGACAAATAAGATGTTCGCCTTTTGTCAGGGCATTATCACAAGTCACACAAATTCTGGGGAAGAACAAGGACAAAAAGTCACTTAGCATTGTTAGTAATGGATATATTTACGCGTTATTCAATTGTTATGAACAAAATAGAAGAATTCAATGACTATAGGGCACGAATGAATGAAAAGATTCTTTCGTCCGATAATAAAGTAATCAAACGAATCTTCAATCTTGATACAAACGCATTTGCTTCAGGCGCGCTGGATGTTAAAACAAAAGAGCTTCTGGGTTTGTCGTGTTCAATGGTGTTACGGTGTGATGATTGTGTGAGGTATCACCTGGGAAAGTGTTTTGATCTGGGTCTTAAAAAAGATGAAGTATTTGAAGCTTTTTCAATAGCTAATCTAATTGGAGGAACCATAGTAATTCCGCACCTGAGAAGAGCGGTTGAGTTTTGGGAAGATCTGGAAAATTCAAATGCTTAAAAAGGATTTAGAACAAGAACGGTTGTGGCAGGCGTTACTAAACAGCTTGAAGATAAATATTGGAAAAAAACCAAAAGATTTAAATGCCGTTCTGTTCTTGATTGGAGTACAGGAATTAGGAAAAGGCAAGCGGCTTTTCTCGAAAGAGGAAAAACAAGATTTAATGCACATTGCTATTTGCAAGGTATTGAGTATGAGTGGTTTTTACGAGTTAGAAGGTATCGATGAAGACGGATGGCCACATTGGAAACTTGTGAAAAAATTGCCTCACTTTGATCTGTTAGAGCAAGAACGGCTTCTGAAAATGCACGTAATTGAGTATTTTCAGAAAGAAATTGAACTCCGAATTAAATAGTAATTTAAAATTACTAGTGTCCAACTAAATTTTCTAAACAAGAAAAAGTGTCTTTAAAGCGTCCAGGAAAAGATTTTTCTTCAAAGCTGAAAACTACCCTCACCCGCCAAATGGCGGGAGTAACTAAGCACTGCCCTTTAGGTAAGTTAAAGGGTGTTTTTAACGAATGATTCCAAATCAAAAATCTTTTCTCGGATGCCAGTATTTTAAAATGCATATTACGGTAGTAAACTATCAAACTAACTACTGCGTATACTAGGTATTTCTAAAGTATTAATGGAAGAGGAAAATAAGATATTCGATAAGCTCAAGGCTTACAAGCAAAAGTTCTTCTTAAGTCTTTTGATTAAGGGAGTACTTATTTCATTGGCCTCTATCCTAGGTATATTTCTTCTGGTCAATACGCTTGAGTATTTTTTGCGTTTTGACAGCACGGTAAGAGCATCATTGTTTGCACTTTTGTTGCTATCCTCTGTGGCTCTTCTGGTTCTTTATATTTTAATTCCGGCGATCAAATTATATAGAAGTAATGTTAGCATGGCGGACTATGACGCGGCTAGGAATATCGGTGGTTTTTTTCCTCAGATATCCGATAAATTACTGAATGTCATACAGTTATCGAGGAATGACCAAAATGATTCATCTTTATTGAAAGCCGGAATCGTTCAAAAGAGTGCCGGACTCCGGAACGTGGAATTTAGTAAGGCGGTAGTCCTTACCACAAATCGAAGATACCTCCCGTATTTCGTTGTTCCACTCATCATTCTCTTAGCTCTGTTGGTGGTAAGTCCACATGTCATTACGAACAGTACAACTCGAATAGTAAGGTTCAACGAAACATTCGAACCTGTAGCACCTTTCGATTTCAACCTGGAGAACTCTGAAATGACGGCTTTTAAAAATGACGATTTCACCGTTAGATTGAAGCTGGATGGCCAGGCTATTCCTGACGAGGCCTACATCAAAATTTCAGGGCGCAGTTACAAAATGATTTCTTCTGTGGCGGGGCATTTTGAATATACTCTAAAGAAACTACAGAGTGACAAAAACTTAACTTTTCAGGCTGCAGGATTCGAGTCACGTTCTTTCGCAATAGATGTGGTTGAAAGACCATTGCTGAAAACTTTCAATGTTTATCTTGATTTTCCTAAGTATCTGGGTCGAAAAAAAGAACGCTTGAGCAATGTTGGAAATCTGCAGGTACCCGAGGGAACTTCAGTCAGTTGGGAACTGAGCACGGCTAACACTCGGAAAATCAAAATGAACTTTAATAACCAGGCCTTGAAACCTACTTCCGTAGAGTCCGACATATTTCAGTTTAACCATAGGGCCCGCGCATCGGTGCTTTACAACATTGAATTACAGAATCAATACGGAAATAATAAGCAGCCTATTGTCTATAATTTGGAGGTAATCCCTGATCAGTTTCCAAAAATCGATGCCGAGTCTTACCAGGATACGACTCTCTTTAGCTTTGTAGCCTTAAGCGGTAATGTTTCTGATGATTACGGGCTTTCAAAGCTTGAGCTTCACTATCAACTTAATCCCGAATCAAAAATATTTGAGTCCAGAGATATCCCAATCAACAAAAAACAAAGTGCACAAAGGTTTTATTATCAATGGGAATTTGATTCTATCCATCTGGCGGACGGAAATCAGCTAAAATATTACCTGGAAGTCTGGGATAACGACGGTGTAAATGGAGCCAAATCAACAAAAACCGGCGTTTATACTTTTAGAATACCTACGCTTAAAGAGCTCAAGAATGAAGTAGAGGCACAGAGTAAAAAGACGGAAAACGATATTGATAAAACCATTCAAGAGGCCAAAGAGCTAAAGGAAGAGCTTGAAGAAGCTGAAAATAGATTGAAAGGTAAGAAGGAGCTTAATTGGCAGGATGAAAACCTGTTGAAAGACATACTTGACAAAAGGGAAGAACTGAATAAGGCGATAGAAGAGCTCAAACGGCAAAATGAAAATACGGACAAAAAGCGGGAGCGCTTTACTCCACAAAATGAAAAAGTAAAAGAAAAGGTAGAGCAGCTGCAAAAATTGATGGATGACCTCTTAGACGATGAAACAAAAAAGTTATATGAAGAACTTCAAAAGTTATTAGAGGAGCAACAAAATATTGAAGATATACAAAATGTTCTTGATAAGTTAAATAACAAAGAAAATAACCTCGAAAAAGAACTTGAGCGCACGCTCGAACTTTTTAAGCGCATGAAATTCGAAAATGAGTTGAATGAAACCATCAACGAGCTTGAAGAGCAGATAGATGAACAAGAGCAGCTGCTTGAGGAAACTGAAGATAAAAGCTCAGCAAATGATGAGCTAGCTGAGAAACAGGAAGAGTTGCAGGAAAAATTCGAAGAACTGAAAGAGGACATAAAGCAACTAGAAGAATTGAATCAAGAACTCGAAAAACCTGAAGCTTTACCTGATACCAACGAAGAGCAAGAAGAAGTTCAACAGAACCAGGAGGATAGCAAAAACGCACTGAAAGAAAATAAAAAGCAAAAAGCAAAAGAGTCGCAAAAAAATGCGACACAACAGATGCAACAGATGCAGGAAAAACTTCAGCAAATGCAGAGCAGCTCAGAAATATCCATGACCCAGGAAAATCTGGATGACTTGCGTGACATTGTAAGCAACCTGCTCAAGCTTTCTTTTGATCAGGAGGAGTTAATGAATGATTTCGGAAATGTTAAGCAAAGCGACCCTCGTTTTGTAGAACTTTCACAAATACAACTCAAATTAAAGGATGACGCAAAAATTGTTGAAGACAGCCTGTTATCATTAGCCAAACGGGTTTTTGTATTGTCTTCCTTTGTTACCAGGGAAGTAGGCGAAATGAACGCTCATATGGACAAAAGTGTAGAAGCCATCAAAGACCGAAAAAAGCCGCTTGCCGTTTCTGAACAACAGTTTACAATGACTTCTATGAATAATCTTGCGCTGCTTTTAGATGATGTTTTACAACAGATGCAGGAAAACTTAGCCGATGCTATGGGTAAACCTCAAAAAGGAAAGGGGAAACAAAAAGCGCCTTCGCTGGGAGAGCTTCAGCAACAACTCAATGAGCAGATCAGTGAACTTAAGCAGAGTGGTAAATCAGGGCGGGAACTATCCGAAGAGTTAGCTAAATTAGCGGCCGAACAGCAAAGAATTAGAGAAGCGTTAAAAGAAATGCAGGAAAAACTGGGTGACGGCAACCAGGGAAGTAAGCCCGGCGATGGTATTGTTGAAAAAATGGAAGAGACTGAGGTGGATCTGGTAAATAAGCAGATAACACAAAAAACGATCCAGCGCCAAAAAGAGATCCTAACTCGCCTACTTGAGGCAGAAGACGCCATGAGAGAGCGTGATAAAGATGAAGAACGTAAGGCGGAAACCGGAAAGGACTACGACAAGCAACTTCCAAAAGCATTTGAAAACTATTTGAAAATAAAGGAGCAAGAAACTGAACTATTAAAAACCATACCTCCTAAGTTGTACCCTTATTATAAGAAAGAAGTTAACGAGTATTTTAAACGAGTAGGTAACGAAGTGACCACAGAATCAGAATGAACAGCATCAATATTCAAATACCTTCGCTTTCTGAGAATATCCGAATGATTGAGAGTTTTATCGACAATGCCAAAGAGCGATATAACCTGGAAGACGATATTTATGGAAATATAATGATAGCCGTAACCGAAGCGGTTAACAATGCTATTAGACATGGCAATAGCAACGATAAGTCTAAGAATGTTTCTCTTTCGTTAAACCTGGAAGACAACCAGATTGTCTTTATCGTTTCAGATGAGGGCAGTGGCTTTGACTATCAAAACCTACCGGACCCTACGGCACCTGAAAACCTTGAAAAACCTGGGGGTAGGGGGATCTTCCTGATGAAGCATCTCTGTGACGAAGTTTCATTTCAGGATGAAGGCAAGGTAGTAAAGCTTAATTTCTATCTGAACTGATGCCTGCCATTCACTTCCATGCCGAGGAAGTTGATTTTAGCCTGGAGAATCCGAATTATACCCGTGATTGGATCAATTTAATAATTACGCAAGAAGGGTCTTCGCTTAAAGAACTCAACTTCATTTTCTGCAGTGATAATTTCTTGCACAAAATAAATGTTGAATATCTTGATCATGACACGCTCACTGACATAATCACTTTTGATCAGTCGGAACAATTAAAATCAATAGAAGGAGACATTTTTATCAGTATAGACCGAGTAGCAGATAATGCCACAGATCTAAATTCAGTGTTTCAGGATGAGCTTGACCGCGTAATTGCACATGGAGTTTTACACTTACTGGGGTTCACAGATAAAACCGATGCTGAACAATCCCTGATGCGCAAAAAAGAGGAAGCTTGTTTATCTTTGCGCCCTTAATAGGAACAATACTTGAGTGACAATAGTTAATGTTCCACGTGAAACATTTTTTATTTACGAGTTGTGGATTGGTGATTGTAGATTTTTTTAAAATGGTTGTCATTTTAACATCAAACTGTCTACAATTGAAATGTTTCACATGGAACACCCAATAACATGTTTGAGGAATACGATATAATAGTAGTTGGAGCCGGACATGCCGGTTGTGAGGCTGCACATGCCGCTGCACAAATGGGGTCTCACGTATTGCTGGTTACCATGAATATGAATACCATTGCCCAAATGTCGTGTAACCCTGCCATGGGTGGTGTAGCAAAGGGGCAGATCGTGCGAGAGATTGATGCACTTGGAGGTATGTCAGGAATCGTCTCCGACAAATCCATGATCCAATTTCGCATGCTCAATCGTTCAAAAGGGCCGGCCATGTGGAGCCCTCGCACTCAAAATGACCGCATGCGTTTTGCTGAAGAGTGGCGCCTTGCATTAGAAAGAACACCAAACGTTGACTTTTGGCAGGAGATGGTCACCGGGCTTAAAACAAAGAATGGCAGAGTTACAGGTGTAGTTACCGGCATGGGACTTGAAATTAACGCTAAAGCAGTTATACTGACCAACGGTACGTTCCTTAACGGCCTAATTCACATAGGCGAAAAGCAATTTGGTGGCGGACGTACGGGTGAACGTGCAGCCAAAGGTATTACGGAAGAGCTTATTCAACTCGGTTTTGAAGCCGGTAGAATGAAGACCGGCACTCCTCCAAGAGTAGATGGCCGCTCACTTGACTATACCAAAATGGAAGAGCAGGCTGGCGATGAGGATCCTCAAAAATTCTCCTACATGGATACCTCTCCATTATACCAACAACGCAGTTGCCATATCACCTATACCAATCCAAACGTTCATGAAATACTGGAAACCGGTTTTAACAAATCACCGATGTTCAATGGCCGTATTCAAGGTATCGGCCCAAGGTATTGCCCGTCTATCGAGGATAAAATCAATCGGTTTGCCGAACGTGATCGTCATCAGATTTTTGTTGAGCCTGAAGGCTGGAATACGGTTGAAATATACGTTAACGGATTCTCAACGTCGCTACCGGAAGACGTGCAG
>JBCDHA010000222.1:0-6412 GCA_038750705.1 Bacteroidota bacterium | reverse complement strand
ATGCAAGCAGAGATACCCTTTACATAAGTATGAGCGAGTGGCTCCTGTTATGCACAAACTCAGGGCAATTAAGTCAGATTTGGAGATTGAAACCCTTCAGGAGGCCTGTAACATTACTGAAAAAGGCTTCAGAAGAATACTGCAATTTGTGAAGCCGGGTGTTACTGAGTATGAAATTGAAGCGGAATACATACACGAATTTGTCAAAAACAAGTCGAGAGGGTTTGCATACACGCCAATAGTAGCTTCCGGGTTTAATGCTTGTGTGTTGCATTATATCGATAACGCTATGGAGTGCAAGGATGGTGACGTACTCCTAATGGATGTAGGTGCCGAATACGCAAATTACAATGCAGATATGACCCGGTCTATCCCTGTGAATGGCAGGTTTACAGAGCGTCAGCGTGCTGTATATGATGCCGTGTTACGTGTTAAACGTGAGGCCATGAAAATGCTTGTTCCGGGAAATACCAGTCCGGACGATCATAAAGAAGTAGGTAAAGTAATGGAAGGCGAGCTCCTTGGTTTGGGTTTGATTGATAAAACTGATATCAAAAATCAGGATGAAAGCAATCCTGCTTATAAAAAGTATTTCATGCACGGTACCTCCCACCACCTTGGCCTGGATGTGCATGACGTTGGTAATGTATACAGAAAGATGGAGGTGGGAATGGTATTCACTGTCGAGCCTGGTATTTATATCAGGGATGAAAATCTTGGAATCAGGTTGGAGAATGATGTAGTCATCACCGAAGAAGGGCTAAATGATCTCATGGCTAATATCCCAATTGAGGCAGAAGAGATAGAAGAATTGATGAATTCGTAAGATGCGAAATTGTTTATGTCTAATAGTATTTCTAGCTTCTTGCAGTTCAAAAAAGGTAGAATTTGGAGAGGCTACGAAATATTTTCCATCAGCTGACTTATTAGCAAATGGTGTCGTAAACAAATACTATGAGCATTATGAATATGTTGATGGTAAAGCTCCGCTAATCCGTATTTTCTACATAGAATATAGTTTGGTCTCCCCAAATGAGTTCCGAGAAACTCATTATGGAGGGGGTTTCGATCTAATTCTCCATCGTACTTATCGATTCGATTCATCAAAACAAATACTTGAAGAAGAGAAATTTTATTATAATTCGGATACGATATCTACTGAGGTGATAACGGACGTACAATATAATTGGATCTCCCAAACTACTGTTTTAAATAAAGTAAGGCACTATCCAGAAGGGGATTTTAAAGTAGAGATTATTCAGAGGGGGTCTAAAAATAAGATATTAAGTGAAGGCTGGAGCGCCAAAAGTTTTGAATTTGAAATCAATACAAACTGGAATAACGGCGAACGGATTACGAAAACCAATTCAGAATCTGTGTTTGTGAATAAACTTGGTATGTATTCTCAAATGACCCAAAGAGAAGACGTAAGTATACGTACAGAGCTGATAGAACAAATGCCACTCATAAAATTTGAAAAGCTGAAAGATCATGGTATTCAGCGCGTAGGCCATATTGATACTACTAAAACACTTGATGATAAACCCTTCCGTCTTTGTAATTCGATTAATGATCTTGCAGACTATTATAATTCAAATCCTGATGGGAGATATTTAAGAAATAAGAATGGTCTGGTAAAAGAACTAAGATCGTCCATTGATGATCGTGTTTTAGCTGGTGAAAGCGGTTTCCTGACCTTTAGATTCATAGTTAATTGTGAGGGGGAAGCCGGAAGGTTTGTAGCGGAGGGTGTTGACTTGGATTATCAACCAAAAAAGTACCCTAAAATAATAATTGATCACTTATACGAAGCTTTAACGCGCCTAGAAAAGTGGAGGCCTGTTATAATTGGTGGAAGAGTACGTGATGCGCATTTTTATGTAACTTTTAAACTTAAGAATGGAGAGATTATTGATATACGTCCTTAGTATAGGTCTTTTAGCATTTGGATGCCAGCCTAAAGTAGAATGGTATAAGAAGGACCTGGTTAGCGTTGATAGTGCTGAGTACGCCCAAAAACTTTTACAAGGTATGCTAAAGACCTATTATCAAGGAACACCGCCAGCAGAGGTAGTTTTGTATGAAGCGCTGAAGTTTGACACTACAAATGCGGCTTTATGGAGAGAATTTGGCGTACCCTACTTAAAACGGGGTTATTACCATAAGTCATATTATTATTACGGTAAAGCAGTTCAACATGATCCTGCCACCTGGCAAGGTTGGCGAGGCTACAACTATTTATATTTTTATCGAGATTTTGTACGAGCAATTGCTGATTTTAATGCAACCGACACATTAACAGAAAATTTCACAGATTATCCTCAAGGTCAAAGTGTAGACTATATGAGAGGCATTGCCTATTACGGTCTTGATGACTATTACAATACACACAATTATCTGGATAAATATATAGCTGAGGTGATGAAACAACAGGATGAAGCTTGGGTAGACCCAAAAGCGTTTCTGTATAAAGGGCTGGCTTATTTGGCGGTAAATGAGAACAAGGAGGCTTTGGAATATTTTGATAAGGTAATAAAGTACGACGGAAGTTTAGCCGACGGATATTACCACAAAGCGCGGGCTTTATTGGCACTGGGAAGGCCAGGCGAGGTGTATACATTAATTAATAAGGCATTAACTCAGTTCGAAGCCGGATCATTTCATAAACGACCCTATATTGAGGTAATAGGCCAAATTTATCTCGAAGATATTGAGCAATTAAAAAATGTAATTGATGAGGGATAGTATAAAAAATTCAGGTAAAGCCCCGGAGCCGGTAGGCCTGTACCCACATGCCAGAAAGGTGGGCAACCTACTCTTTCTTTCCGGGGTTGGTCCAAGAAAAAGGGGTTCAAAAGATATACCGGGTGTGACTCTGGACAATAAAGGTAATATCATTGCATATGATATTGCGGCACAATGTAAATCTGTTTTTGAGAATGTAAGAACTATTTTGGAAGATTCGGGGTCCAGTTGGGCTCAACTTGTTGATGTTACGGTATTCCTTACTAATATGAAGGAGGACTTCAAAAAGTACAATTCAGTGTATGCCGAATACTTCAAAGATAATCAGCCTTGCAGAACCACGGTTGAAATAAACGCACTTCCTACACCTATTGCCATTGAATTAAAATGCATTGCGGTAATAGATAACTGAGCGCTGGTGATTTTTATTTGGAACTATTTTTCGTTTTGGAAACGTAGTTCATCTGCGAATAATGCAACTGGACTGTTATGTGTTGAATAGTAAACTTTATTTCTGCTTATTTGTTTCAACATATACTAATGGATAAATAAGTAGATGAATTCAGATAACAAATTATTATCAGAACTTCTAAGAAGAGGAGTGGCACCACTTATGCCGGCAACTGAAGAAGATCAACTCAAAATCAATGCTTTCAAGAAATATTGGAAAGCCTTTAACTCACTTGAACTTGAGTTATTGCTGAGATCTGCCTACGAAGCTAAAACTGAAAGGCTTCAAGCGGAAATGATAAAATCCGCCTAAACTGCGAAGCTTTCTCCACAGCCGCAAGTGCGTGTTGCGTTAGGATTTATAAACTGAAACCCCTTGCCGTTAAGTCCGTCAGAAAAATCTAATGTAGTACCCAGGAGGTAAAGTAAACTTTTTTTATCTACTAATATTTTTACTCCCTTATCCTCAAATACTTCGTCAGTTTCTTCAATAGAAGCATCAAATTTAAGATCGTACATTAAACCGGAACAACCGCCACCCTGTACTAAAACGCGAATGTTATGCTCATCGGTTCTTCCTTCATTATTTCTTAGTTCAACTATTCTGTTTTTTGCCTTATCAGTTACGCTTATCATCGTTCTATATTTAAGCTACAGGATTTAATACAACACTAAAAACCGTTATGGTGTTCATGTCACGTCCATAATAAAGTTTGTCCAGGGCATCATATACATTAGTAGCCCTGAAATAGGACGTGTGTAACTCTTTATCACCTTTAGCTATCCACTGTATTGTGTATGAAGCATCTTTCTCCTTGTAGTTTTCTACATATTCCAACATTTTATTCAAGGCATCAACCTTATCGAAGCCTTTGACGGAGTGAAATAAGAAAGACTGATTGTGTTTAGGATTTATAGTTATGAGATCAAGTTTAACCTTGCCTTCAAATGTGCCATATTCAAAAATGAGGGCATTGCTACGCAGTCCCAGATGTCCTTTAATTTCTTTTTGGATTTTTGCCGCCTCTACGTGCACATCTGCTGATGAATCAATCATAAACCTGCTAACTTTGTTATATGGATAAATCTAGGTTAAAACTTTTCGGCCAGCCAAAAAGTTTCAACTTTCTCCAAAGTTACAGATAAAGATAAAAATAACTGAACCATGTTAAAAGTAGAACACATTGGCATAGCCGTCAAAGATCTTAATAAGTCAAACGAAGTTTTTCAAAAGCTTTTTGGAAAGGAAAACTATAAAGTTGAAACGGTAAAAAGTGAGCAAGTGAGTACTTCATTTTTCAAGATAGGTGATACCAAAATTGAACTTCTGGAATCCACAGGTCCCGATTCGGCTATAGGTAAATACATAGAAAAACGTGGCGAGGGCATCCATCATATTGCTTACGAGGTGGAAGATATTTACAATGAGATGGAGAGATTAAAAAGTGAGGGGTTTATCATTTTAAATGAAACGCCAAAAAAAGGCGCAGATAACAAACTTGTGTGTTTTCTACACCCGAAATCTACCAACGGCGTACTCGTGGAACTCTGCCAGGAGGTCGCTACTTCTGATTAGAGTACGATTTGAATGTTTTAGGTTTAGTTTTGCCGTACTGAACTGAATTATAGTATTTCAACTTCTTTTTACCCAGGGAAGTCTTGTACTGTGGCCGTGGTCCGCAAGAAGTCAATAACATTAAACCAATAACGATAAGTCCAAAAAATAATACACCTACCAGCCGCGAAAATATGTTCATCCTATTGTGTTTTAGTTAGTTGGTGGATATAAATAGACTTATTCAAGTGGTCGTAACCTGTGAAAAAGGCCATATCGGATATTACGTTACCTTTGCTCGACGAATGGCTATGAGTGCCGACTAACGGTAACGGAAATCATAATGAAATGAGCGAAAAGAGAACTGAAATAAATGATATAGGTGAGTTTGGGTTGATTGATAAAATCAGGAATTCCACTAGAGTCAGAAATGAAAGTACGGTACTGGGTATCGGCGATGATGCTGCGTTAATTGACTTGGGCCATAGCTATACCACAGTGTCAACGGATATGCTTTTAGAAGGTGTACACTTTGACCTTAGCTACATGCCCCTGCAGCACCTGGGCTATAAAGCTGTAGCTGTAAATATTTCAGATATTGCAGCTATGAATGCTATACCTACACAGGTGACCGTTAATATTGGGATCAGTAATCGATTTTCCATTGAAGCTGTAGAAGTGTTTTACCAGGGGGTTCATGCAGCCTGTGAGAATTTTAATGTAGACCTTGTGGGCGGTGACACCAGTTCATCGGCCAGTGGTTTTGTGATTTCGGTAACGGCCATTGGCACCATTGACAAAAATAAAGTAGCTAAACGGTCCGGTGCCGCAGAGAATGATATCATCTGTGTTACGGGTGACCTGGGTGGAGCTTATTTAGGGCTTCAGGTACTGGAGCGAGAAAAGCAGGTATTTTTAACTAACCCTGAGATGCAACCGCAATTAGAAAAGTATGATTACATTGTTCAGCGGCAGTTGAAGCCAGAGGCTCGTATGGACATTATTCATGAACTGGCCGACCTTAGCGTAGTGCCTACTTCCATGATTGATATTTCAGACGGCCTGGGCTCCGAATTACTTCATTTGTCAAAGGCCTCTGGTCTGGGCGTTCAAATCTTTGAAGATAAACTACCCATTGATAAACAAACCTACGACACCGGTCACGAAATGGGAATTGATGCAACTACGGCGGTATTAAATGGCGGCGAAGATTATGAGCTGCTCTTTACCGTCAATCAGGATGATTACGAAAAACTAAAGCTGCATGCCGATATCCATTTCATCGGCCACATGCACAAAGAGTCTAATTCTAATATAATGCAAACCAAAGGGGGTAATACAGTGCCCGTTACCGCCCAGGGATGGAATCACTACAGGAGCGAGTAAGTCTATTAGGGTAGATGAATTGAATTTTGACAGACTGCTTTTGGTTCAGTGCGCCAACTATATCTTTTACAAATCGTATAGAAATTATATATTTGTTTAGCAAATCATATAGAAATTAATGGGCAATACATACCTTGGTGAATTTGAGGAGCTCGTGCTTACCATGGTGGGCATACTCAAAGATGACGCCTACGGAAACTCCATAGTAATTGAGATCAAGACACAACTGGATAGAAAAGTGAACTTAAGTGGTGTTCATGTTACGCTATACCGCCT
>JBCDHA010000221.1:0-6415 GCA_038750705.1 Bacteroidota bacterium | reverse complement strand
GGCACCCAGCATGCTTCTTTACCTTCCATACGTGCTTTTCTGATCAGCACATCCTGAATAGTATTATTGAGCATGTGCCCCATATGCAATACCCCGGTTACATTTGGAGGAGGGATGATAATTGAATAGGGCTCTTTATTGGGGTCAGGTTCTGAATGAAAGTAGCCGTTATCCATCCAATGCCTGTACCATTTATCTTCAACAGAACTTGGATCGTATTTTGTAGAAAGTGCCATGCTATGCTCTAAAATGAAGGCGCAAAGTTAACAAATGTTGACCCTACTCATTGAGTATGAAATTAGATTTTTCAATTCATTACGTTTACATGCTTGATGTAAATTTGAGCATGCGGCGAAGTATTAAAATTTGTAACATTGAACATAAAAAATAAGTAATCCCTTTTGAAATGATAAGTGCTAACGATCCCGCTTTAACGTCTTGGGTAGAAGTACCTGAGGATTCTGATTTTCCTATTCAAAATTTGCCATTCGGTGTGTTTAAGACAGATTATCTGGGGGCGGCAGCCGGTGTTGCTATAGGAGCACATGTCCTTGACTTGACGTACTTACATGAAAACGGGTTTTTGGATGGCCTGGGGCTCCCGGCCGGAATTTTTAATCAGGCCTGCTTAACCTCTTTTATAGGGTTAGGGCGAGCGACCGCGACTAAAGTTAGAAACCGGGTTTCCGAATTACTCCGCAACGATAACGACAAACTGCGTGACAACATAGCGGCACGAGAACTGGCTCTGATTCCACAAGAAGAAGTGGAAATGCTTATGCCTATTAAGGTGGCTAACTATACAGATTTCTACTCTAGCATAGAGCATGCTACGAACGTGGGTACAATGTTTCGAGACCCGGATAATGCACTGCTACCCAACTGGAAGCATATACCGGTAGGCTACCATGGTCGCGCGTCTTCCATTGTGCCTTCTGGTGTGAATATTAAACGGCCTAAAGGCCAAACCAAAGCCCCGGAAGCCAGTGAACCCACTTTTGGCCCCACCAAACGATTGGATTTTGAACTTGAAATGGCTTTCATAACATGTAAAGAAAACGGTCTTGGGAATACAATTTCTACTGAAGAGGCCGAGGATTACATCTTTGGATTTGTACTCTTTAACGATTGGTCTGCACGTGATGTACAAGTTTGGGAATACGTACCATTAGGGCCATTCATGGCCAAGAACTTTGCTTCATCCGTGTCACCCTGGATTGTGACGATGGACGCTTTAGAGCCATTTCGTGTCAGCGGCCCCAAACAGGAACCAGCTGTACTGCCCTATCTGGAGTATCGTGGAGCTAAGAATTTTGACGTTGAGTTGGAAGTACATCTTCAACCTAATGACGGAGAAAACAACTTGATCTCGAAAAGCAATTTCAAGTACATGTATTGGAATGTCAATCAACAGCTGGCTCACCATACGGCTAATGGTTGTAACATTCAAGTGGCAGATATGTATGCTTCGGGTACGATAAGTGGTCCAACAGAAGATTCCTATGGCTCAATGCTTGAACTGGCCTGGAAGGGAACCAAGCCTATAAAGCTTAAAGACGGTGCTGAGCGTAAATTCTTAGAGGATGGTGATACGGTTACTCTGAAAGGACATGCCAAAAAGGATAATGTAAGAATAGGCTTTGGTGAAGTGAGGACAACTATTTTACCTTCAGATTAAAATGAAAGTAGACCCTAAAGAAGTTTCCGTTGGTGAGTTGCATTCCTACCTGCTGGGATCTGTAGTACCCAGACCCATAGCCTTTGCCAGCACTATCGACTCGCAGGGTAATGTGAACCTTAGTCCTTTTAGCTATTTCAATGTGTTTAGCGCTAACCCTCCCATACTGATTTTTTCTCCGGCAAGCAGGGCCAGAAATAACACACAGAAACATAGTCTGGAAAATGTACTTGAAGTTCCGGAGGTTACCATTAATATGGTAAATCATACCATTGTTGAGCAGATGTCATTGGCGAGTACAGAGTATGATAAAGGCGTGAATGAGTTTGTAAAAGCCGGGCTTACACCAATTGAATCAGAAAGGGTAGGGCCGCCCTTGGTAAAAGAATCACCTATATCATTCGAGTGCAAAGTTATTGAGGTCAAACCACTTGGAGACCAGGGTGGCGCAGGAAATCTGGTGATATGTGAGGTGCTCTTATTTCATATTAATGATGATTTACTAGATAGCAATGGTAAAGTTGATCCTTTTAAGCTTGACCCCGTGGCTAGAATGGGAGGTAATTATTATGCCAGAGTTAAAGGTGAATCGATATTTGAAATACCAAAACCATTAACCACCAAAGGCATTGGAGTTGATCAAATGCCTGCGGGTATTAGAAATAGCACTGTACTGACCGGAAATAATTTAGCACGACTGGCAAATGTTGAGCGACTTCCTGATAAAGAGGATATAGATGCGTTTAGAAAAAATGCGGGCTTAGATATTTCTAATGAAACTTTGCTTCATGCAAAGGCTAAAGAATTACTTGAGCAAGAAAAGGTGCATGAGGCTTGGCTTATTCTTCTCCAGGGTGTTGAAAAGTGGTAAGGTTCTTTTATGTACTTATACTTTTATTGCCATTGGCCACAAAGGCCCAGGATTCTCTGAAAGCCAACAGGCAAGTAAGCATTCTTCCTTTACCTGTAGTTTTTAGTACTCCGGAAACGGGATTGGGCTTTGGTGCACTAACTTCTGGAGTCTTCAATCTGGGAACGGCAGAAGACACAAGATCTTCAAATATCCAGGTACTGGGAGCCTACACAGTCAATAGCCAGATCATAGCTCAAATTAATAATAACATCTTTACCAAACGGGAGCGGTATAACTTGTTTGGTGAGGTAAGCTATTTTGACTTCCCTATTCTTTACTACGGTATTGGCAATGATACCGAGGAGGAAAATGAGGAAGATCTCGGATATCAGGTGATTACCTTTCAGCAGCGATTGTTGAGGCAAATTAAGAAGAGTCATTTTGCAGGTATTCAATACCGTTTCATAAGCTTATTCGATATTGAATATAATCCTAATTCGATGGCGCTTACCGATACAATAAGCATTCGAAATGACGATGGCATTTACTCCGGATTAGGGGTTTCATACGTTCAGGATACACGTGATAATGTTCTTAACGCCAACAAAGGACGGTTTCTGGAGCTTTCGGCTACATTTCATTCTGGTGTTTTAGGTAGTGACGCCAATTTTACACGCTATCGAATTGACTACCGCAGGTTTTGGTCGATCAACGAAAAATCTGTTTTTGCCTGTCAGTTTTTAGGGGAGTTTAATAATGGAGATGTTCCTTTTCGGGAATTAGCACTTATGGGTGGAGACCAGATTATGAGAGGTTATTATCAAGGACGCTATCGTGATAAAAATCAAATAGCCATACAAAGCGAGTACAGGAGGCAAGTAATGCCTTGGCTTGGCTTTGTGCTTTTTGCCGCAACAGGTGAAGTAGGGAGTTCTTTGGATGACATTGATATTTCTAATTTCAAATGGACCGCAGGTGGAGGCCTCCGACTGACGGTAAATAAAAAGGAACGAACAAATGTTCGAATTGACTATGGAATAGGCAATGGAACAACGGGATTGTACTTTGGTTTTGCCGAAGCCTTTTAAGTTACTTTTTGTGTCATAATATTATCGATTCGTCTATTAACGATAACTTAAGGCCATCTATTTCGTCCGATAACTCACTAAACAAACCAACTAATATGAAAAGATTTAATGTATTATTATCAGCAATTGTACTAATCGCATCCGTTCAGGCTTGTGTTCAGAACAAAAAAAGCCCAAAAGCTATGGCGGAAGGTACTATTAGTGGGGCTGAAATTAAAATTAGCTATCATCAACCTTCTGCTCGCGGCAGAACCATGATCGGAGGTGAAAAGGTGCCTTACGGGGTAGTATGGAGAACAGGCGCTAATAATGCAACTACATTTGAGGCAAGCTCTGATATAAAAGTAGGAGGTGAAACGCTGCCAAAAGGTATTTATGGCCTTTATACTATTCCTGATAAAGAAGAATGGACCGTTATTTTCAATAGTGTCTCTGACTTATGGGGTAAGGATGGCTACGATGAGTCAAAAGATGTGCTTCGTGTGAAGGTATCTTCAAGTAAGCCTGAAGCACACGTGGAAACATTCATAATTTCGGTGGTAGATGATGGAATGGTACTGGCCTGGGAAAACTCAGAGGTAAAAGTACCCATAGAATAAATACTTTTACGGCATTGGTGTTTTAGGCCTTTTATCCACAGATAGGCGGGTTTTTTATGGCTGATTTTTAATCTCTCCTTTTACATGTGAAAAGAGAAGGCTATCTTACTAGCTAACTCATGTCCGCGGAACTTAAAGCACACAAGGAGGAAGCCTCTTTATTGTATAAAAAACACTTCATAGAAGAAGTATGCCGTAGGTTTGAATATCAGACACAATTTTTCACCAACTATAAGCGCTATATAAAGCAGCTACAACGTCAGACAGACAAGGCCGAGGACATAGCAGAGGTGCGAACCTCTTTTTCTAAAGCCAGAAAAGAGTTCTTGCAAGTAGTAGATACGCATTTTTCAAGTTTTGAGTCCAAAACCTTGGATGAGGATTTTCAAGCCTTTTCAAAATCAATTGACATTTTCATTGGCTCACTTGAGCGAAGAGTAAAAAGGCCTCAGGTTAGCGAACGCTTTGATAAGCAACCCGGTGATTCATTTTATGTTCGGCTAGGGAAGTTCCAAAAGCGCCTTTTTTATTCTATCTCAAAATGGCCTGAAAAAGTAGGCAATGCCTTCAGAAGACTTTTTAAAAAACCGGTGAAGGAACTTCACCCCTGGAATCATACGGTTTTTTATCAGCGTCTTTCACGGTTTTACCTGAAAGAGGAACTATTGAGAAAGTCTTCTTTGCAAATGGACCACTTCTACCTGGCAATAATTGATTCTTCAAAGCAGCTTTGGAAACTGGACGCAGCCTTTGATGAATCCCTTGAAAGTGAGTTGCTAGACCTGTTTATAAAAACTCTTGATACCTTAGATCAAACTAAGCTTGAGCTATCTCAAAAGACGGAAACCTTCAGAGTAGCTTGTCAGGATGTATTTCAAAATATTTTTGAACAGTTTGAAGACGCTTACTACAAAGCGGGTACTATTGAATTAACTAATAATCGATTTAATCCCAGAAATTTAAAAAAGAAGCATGATCGGTTAACCCGAAAGTACGCACGACTGAATCGCGGCTGGCACAATACGATTCAGGTTATGTCTGACGATTGGGAGATTGATCTGGAGCTTTATTCTATTACGCATTCGACAAAAGCGCAATTCTATACATCACTGAGGCGACTGACACACAGAATTGACAGTGGTATTATCCCTAACCTGGAGAGTCTGGTAAAAATTATTCAAGACAAAATGAAACAGGTTGAGCTTTGCAAACCAAGAGAATTGAAACGCCTGTTAAATAAAGATCTTAAAGACTACAGGGCAGGTTTACTAGCGCATACATCAAAGCGCGTCATTGATACAATTCTTGGTCAGGATTTGCCTTCGCTTATTAATGAGGTAGAAGCAGATATTGATCGCGGAATTAACAGCATCGAAACCAAGCGGGCGGTAGTAAGTAAGTTTGATCACAATAAGCCGGTTCGTTCAAGCGCCATTAGTTATGTGTCACCATTTGAATTAATAAATTTTGAATCGTGGCCTCAGTTCAAAAAAGCAACTCAACTAGTTAAGGTTGAAACCACCAATCATATCAACAATATTGTCAATACCTTCCAGTCTCTAAGCCAGATAGCCGAGTTTAACATGGAATCGGCTATCGCATTATTTGAAGATGGATCAGAGGGCGATCCCAAAATTATTGCACTTGAAGGGCTTAGCAGGACTGCTGAGAAAATAAAAGACGTACAGGCGGAAATAGATGGGCTCAAAAACCTTGTGGATCAAGATTTAGGTAAGGCTGTTGACAGCTTTAATGAAAGCTTGATAAAGTTCACCAATAACGAAAACATCTTTGATATAAAGGTACGCATCGCACGTGCTAAGGCTGTTGAGCGAAGCAGGCACTTTCGAGACAGAGTCATTAAGAATTTTAAAAACGCCATTCCAACTGTACTTCGATTCCTATCCATACGATACAAAAGGGCTTCTGAGTGGGTTAAAAATATTTCCAAGCGATATGGAATCAATACGGAGCAAGAGGTTATAAGTACGGAACTTGTTGACTTTCTTGCTGAAACCGAGAATTCTATTGATAAGCTGCCCTTTGTTTATCAGCGGTTGTTTAGGTCACAGCCTTTGGATGAATTAAGTTTTTACGAATCGCGTAGCGTGGAAATTCGTGAGTTAAGCCGTGCTTACAATAACTGGATGAAGAACAGATTTGCACCGGCTATAGTAGTTGGTGAAAAAGGCAGCGG
>JBCDHA010000220.1:0-6445 GCA_038750705.1 Bacteroidota bacterium | reverse complement strand
GGATCCATCAAGAATTTTGAAAAATGATAAACATTTTCATCTTGATCAAGCAACATTAAGATACCATTTCCTTCCTTCAAAGCTGTTTTCACGGATTGTCCTATCCTGTAGCGATCCTTCTGCCGGACAATTATCCGATCTATTACGGTCTCGATATCATGTGTTTTATAGCGATCAACCTGCATTTTAGGCGCCAGGTCAATTACTTCTCCGTTTACGCGGGCCTTAGAATATCCGGCTTTGCGGATCTGCTGAAAAAGTTCGCGATAGTGTCCTTTCCGGCCCTTCACCATGGGAGCAAGGATGGTTAGTTTTTGACCGTTGAAGGTGTTCAAAATATGGTCCAGGATCTGGTCTTCTGACTGGCGCACCATTTTCTCACCCGAGGAGTACGAATATGCCTCTCCAGCGCGGGCAAAAAGTAGCCTCATGAAGTCATAAATCTCCGTAATTGTGCCTACCGTGGATCTCGGATTCCTGGAAGTAGTTTTTTGCTCAATTGAAATTACCGGACTGAGACCATTAATTTTATCTACATCGGGCCGTTCTAAATTTCCGATAAATGAGCGCGCATAGGCGGAGAAACTCTCCATATATCGCCTTTGCCCTTCAGCATAAATAGTATCAAAAGCCAGAGAGGATTTACCACTACCACTGATCCCTGTTATGACAACGAGCCGATTTCTGGGGAAAGAAAGGTTGACGTTTTTAAGATTATGCTCCCGAGCACCTAAAATTTCAATAGAATCGTGCCCGGAAAGGTCTTGAAAAGTACTGTCTTTAGCCTCCGCTACTTCCGCCATACGTGGATAACTTTTTGTAAAAACGCAAAGTTCGCCCATTGGCAAGTCTTTACAAAGGCAGACAGAAAGATTGGAAACTATTTAAGACGGCTTTGCTTATAAATTTATAACAGCCATTTGCCCCATGTTCCGGTGCAAGAGAATAAATGATTGAGTTTCTTAAACCGGATATTTATAATCGCTCGATCAAAGTGACATAAAGCTCGGTCAGCTTTGCTTCAGCCTTGCCTGCTACGGCTATGATCTCTTCAATATTCACAGGTTGTAAATTATCGGGATCACAATCATCTGTTAACACGGAAATAGCACAGCAAGGTAGGCCCATGTGGTTAGCAACAATCACTTCAGGTACGGTTGACATACCAACGGCATCGGCCCCGATGATTTTCAGATAACGATATTCGGCTCTTGTTTCCAAATTTGGTCCGATGACCGCTGCATATACACCCTTTCTTAGCATTATCTGCCGCTCTGAAGCAATATCCGTAAGTAGTCCATTCAGTTTAGCGCTGTAGGGTGCACTCATATCCGGAAAGCGGGGGCCTAATTCATCTAAATTCTTACCACGTAATGGATTATCCGGTTGCAGGTTGATGTGATCATCCAATACCATCAGTTCTCCCTTATTCCAGTCTAAATTGATATTACCGGCTGCATTCGAAATGAATAGATACTCAATGCCAAGAAGCCGTAAAACGCGTACAGGAAAAGTGATCTCCTGTGTATCATACCCCTCGTAGTAGTGGAACCTGCCCTGCATGGCTATCACCCTTTTGCCACTAATGGTTCCAAAATGCAATTGCCCACTATGAAATTCGACCGTGGCTGCCGGGAAGTGCGGGATGTCGGCATAGTTAATAGTTTTATCAATATTCATAATCTGAGTAAAACCTGTACCCAGACCTGTTCCTAAAATCACGCCTATTTGAGGTGTATTAATACCTTGTTGTTTGAGGTATTCTACAGCCTCATTTATCTTTTCAATCATTATTAAGGAGAATTTATTACGGTGCTACATCTACCGGAATAGCTATTCGGTAGGTTTTATTTTTTTTGACGTCCAATTGATCATCGCGCAGCCAGGGGTTATGGCGTTTTAAAAGCTTATAATTAATGCCTTGTTCCTTCGCAAAGCCCACCAGATCTTTGATGTCGTTGCTCACTTCCACATATCTTAATTTCTCAGGCTCGTACAGGTGTTGCCTGTCTATGTTAAACCCGTATTTATCCGGATGTTCAATAATTTCTTTGATGGCCAACAAGCGGAAAACATAGCGTGAGGTTTCACTATTAAGCATAAGATCATAATAAGAATCTACTTTTTGGTTGTTTAAAGCACGCTGCAGACCGCTCATACCACGATTGTAAGAGGCAGCCACGTTAGTCCAGTTACCAAACTTCCGGTAGGCTTTCTTGAGATAGCTGCACGCCGCTTCGGTAGACCTCAAAGGATCGTAGCGCTCATCTACCGATTTGGTAATTTCAAGGCCGTTCTCCCTGCCCGATGACTTTAATATTTGCCAAAAACCAACAGCGTTTTTTGGGGATACGTCATTCATGAACCCACCTTCAATGGCTGTGAGGTATTTAAAATCATCAGGGATACCGTTTTCCTTCAGTATTGCTTCAATTTGTGGTAGCCACTTATTTGCTCTTTTCATTAAAAATATAGTACTGCTGTGCCAGTAGGTATTAATATGGAGTTCACGATCCAACCGCTCCCTCACATCAGGTATTTCAAGAGGGACCCGCTCCCCCGCAAAGTATAATTCATCCGGAAGTTCTAAAGAAATAGCATTTAAATATCCTGCATATTCACCCGCCGGTGGATTATCCAGCTTGAAAAAGGTGGGGCCTCCTTTTTCAACTACATTCTGCTGAACGTTTTTATTCTTTTGATAGTCAAATTGAATATAACCCAAAACGGCTAACAGGGCGGTAACTGAAACAAGATGAGGTAAGTACTTCATGGCCTCAAGATAAAAAAGTAAGTAAAATGACAATGAATAATGGGCTTAAAAAGTTCGTTCAGTACGAAAAGCCATTGATATTGTATACTAAAAGTTAGGTGAAAGTAAGTATTTTGAATAAAATTCATCAATAACATCTACCGCCTCCGTCGCAGTTTCCACAACTGTAAAAAGGTCTAGATCCTCTTCATTGATATTCTTTTCAGATGCTAACAGCGTAACCTTTATCCAATCCAGCAGACCTCCCCAAAATTCCTTTCCAACTAAAACAATAGGGAAACGTCCAATTTTTTTTGTTTGAATAAGGGTGAGCGCTTCAAAAAGTTCGTCGAGCGTGCCAAAGCCTCCGGGCATTACGATGAAACCCTGCGAGTACTTAACGAACATAACCTTCCGAACGAAAAAGTAATCGAAGGTTATCAATTTATCCGGGTCTATAAAATCATTACCCTTCTGCTCAAACGGAAGCACGATATTCAGCCCTACCGATTTACCTCCCTCAGACTGGGCTCCTTTATTAGCGGCTTCCATTATACCGGGTCCTCCACCAGATACTACACCATATCCATGCCTTACAAGCTTGGCCGCAATCTCCTCGGCCATTTTATAGTATTCATGGTCCTTACTTGTACGGGCAGAACCGAAAATACTTACACAGGGTCCGATCTTACCTAACTTTTGAAAAGCTTCAACAAATTCGGACATCACTTTAAAAATAACCCATGAATCGTGGGTTTTTATTTCATTCCAATCACGCTCCTCGAAAGCTTTGATCGTTTTTTTCTCTTGTTCATCCATATCGCTCATACCACGAATGTTATCTAGTTTCGTTCTTTTATCCACTATTGATTCAGATCTATTAAAAATCGTTTAAACAAAAACGAACAATTTTATTCTCCCAACAAATCTTCCAGCGCCGGATTAAGTTCGGGAAAAGCAAATTCAAATCCTGTAGCCTCTATTTTTTCACTTGCAACGCGACTTCCCCCTAAAACCATTGAAGCCATTTCACCTAGCATCAATTTGAGAACAAATCCGGGTACATTAGGTAAGAAAAACGGCTTTCCCAATACTTTAGCACTCTGTTTTGAAAGTTCCTTGTTCATAACCGGATTGGGCCCTACGGCATTGTAAACACCCGTCACTTCATCATTTTCAAGAGCATGGATAAACATATTACTCAGATCATCAACATGAATCCAACTCATGTACTGATCTCCGGATCCAAGTGCCGCTCCTGCTCCCAGCTTAATGGGTTTCGTGATTTCTTTTAGCGCTCCACCTTTTTCACTCAGCACTATTCCTATTCTCAGTTTTACAGTTCGCACACCTAACTTTTCCACCTCGTCTACTTCTGCTTCCCAAGCTTTAGTTACTGTTGCTAAAAAATCATCTCCAAAACGGCTTTCCTCTTTTTTCCATACTCCACCGGAGTTCCAGCCATAAAAGCCAATGGCCGAAGCAGAAACAAAGGCTTTGACGTTATGCGTGTTTGACGCTAAGGTAGTTTTCAGCAATTGAGTAGAATGAGTCCTGCTTTCAAGTATTTCTTTTTTGCGCTCCTTTGTCCACTTCTTATCCGCTACACCGGCACCTGCCAAATGGACAATATAGTCGGTATTATCGAGGCATCTCACATCAATCGTACCCTTTTCAATATGCCATGGGTAAACCTCTACTTCGCCTTTTTTTCCTGATCGCCTGGAAAGCCATTTCACCTTGAACCCCTTTTCTAAAAGCAACTCTGTTATTCGCGAACCAACAAGGCCTGATCCCCCTGTTATAAGAACTGTTTTGGACATTTGATTAATTGTAAATTCCACTAGAAGAACGAGAGCTGAAGTTAAAGGTTTTAGGGTAATTAATATCCAAAAACCGAATCGCTTTTGACTAACTTCGCAAGCGATTATTTTTACATGCAAGACTTCAAACCGATAATAAAAGTAATAGAGGAGGATTACGAAATTCCGCAGCTGGGGAAGCATCGTAGAATTTCAGCGCTATTACCACACGACTACGAAACTTCGCAAAAGGCATATCCTGTTATCTATATGCAGGACGGCCAAAATTTATTCAATCCTCATGCTCCTTTTGGAGATTGGGCCATTGATCAATCATTGGCAAATCTTGCGTCTGAAGGGATGAAAGATATCATTGTTATAGCCATTGACCATGGTGAGGAGGAACGCATAAAAGAGTATCTGCCTTTTTCAGACACAAAATTTGGGATGAGCGAAGGCGAGTTATATGTTCAGTTTTTGCTCAATACATTGAAACCATATGTGGATAAAAATTTCAGAGTAAAAACAGATCGTATGAATACCGGAATTGGCGGCAGCTCCATGGGCGGTCTTATCAGTCTGTATGCCGGTTTGACTCAGTCCGACCATTTTGCTAAAGTAATGGTATTCTCTCCCAGCCTTTGGATATCGCCGATGATCAATCAATACGGCGCTACCTTTTCTCCTGCTGACCCTGCTTATTTATATCTGTATGCCGGCGGTAAGGAAAGTAGGTACCATATTCGAAACGTTGAGCGCTTCAAAGCCGCACTTCTAAGGCGCCGTAAATCCTATCCAAACGTAAACTTCAGGCTTTCAATTAATGAACAGGGTGAACATGCCGAGCGTTTCTGGGCTGAAGAATTTCCTAAAGCTGTGAAATGGTTGTATTTTAATAATAGCGAATGAAAATCACACAAAACGACGTACCAAAATCCAGGGTAACCATACTGGCCTTTAAAAAAGGGGAAGTGAATTATGAATCGATCCGAAAAGTATCCGGCATTCAATCGGAAATACCGTTTAACGCGGACCATAAGGAGGTGAAAATACTTCATCATCCCGCTGAAAACAGAACGGTTTATCTACTAGGGCTGGGTGAAGTAAAACATGCATCAAAGGTCTATTTGGCGGCCCGATCGCTGGCGCATAATCATAATAAAGATTGGAACGACGGCATAAACCTCGATTGCCAAAACCTTGAAAGTGAAACCATTGAACAGCTTGTTACGGGTATTAAGTTAGCAACCTACCAGATTGGCAGATTCAAAGAAGTGGGCGAAACTTTTCATTTCTTTTCCAACGATTTTGAGGTTAATCTGGTCGGCAGTGACACTTTAGATACTGTTATTGACCGGGCAAAAGCTATAGCAGATTCCATGATTGAGGTAATGAAGTTAATAGACGCGCCGCCAAACGAAAAAACTCCTGAATACCTTGGCCATTGGGCTAAAACATCAGCCGATACGTATGGGTATAAAGCTGAGATCTTAAGCGCAGACGACCTTAAAAAGGAGGGATTAGATGCGTTACTTTCTGTCGGACAGGGAAGTAAGTTCCCTCCAGTATTGATTAAAACAGAATACAAGCCTGGTAACAGTCAATCCAAAACTCCTAAACTTGGTCTTGTAGGTAAGGGAATCACTTTTGATACTGGCGGTCTGTCTATAAAGGGCTCGCAAAACCTTCATTACATGAAAAGTGATATGGGAGGCGCTGCTGCGGTGTTAGGCGCCGTAGAGCTGGCGGCTAAACTACGTCTGGATATCCATGTAGCGGGCATTGTAGCCTGCGCAGAAAACGCAGTGGATGCCAACAGCTACAGACCTGGAGATGTGATTAGTTCTTATTCGGGAAAAACCATAGAGGTAATTGATACTGACGCCGAGGG
>JBCDHA010000219.1:0-6453 GCA_038750705.1 Bacteroidota bacterium | reverse complement strand
TATGAGTGGGACGAAACTACTTTTCTTACCGGGCTACGGCTGCCCTTTGTCTTTACGAATAGTAAATACTTCACTCAATTAGAAATCAGCAATAACATTGGAATCAGAAAGGTTACGGAGTTTGAAAGCGACTCACGTACCACAGGACGAGATCGATTTTTTGACGACGTATTGGTAGAAATAAACGGTAGCGACTCAACCTTTCTTGACCTCTTTGACGTGGAGGTAGATGAAGTGGATAATGGTGATTTGATCTTCAATGATTTTGAAATATCCTTCACTAATGTGATGAAACAAAGCCCCAGAGATATAAATAGTAAGTGGGGTCAATTCTTGGTTTTTAACAGATTAAGTACGATTTCCGGAGATTTTGAAGGTGCTACCACGGGTGTTCGGGGAGGTCTTTTTTTTCCAGGCTTAGTTAATAACCATTCATTTTTTCTCCGGGGAGGCTACCAAAGAAAAAACACTGACCCATTAGTTAATACCTACAGTTTCAGAAATGTTATATTCAAGCCCAGAGGATATTCTTACCCTGATGAGGAAACCTTTGCTTCTCTTCAAGCCAACTATGCACTTCCACTCCTTTACCCGGACTGGAGCCTTGGACCGGCTCTGAATGTGAAACGAGTGAAGGCCAACCTGTTTACTGATATTGGTCGTGAAGACTATGTTCGTAACTTCTTTTTGGCAGAGCCTGTAGGCAGTAGTCCGGTAGGTACATTTTATGGAAGCACAACGCTTACCAATACCTATTTTTCATACGGTGTAGAACTCACCTTTGACATTAATGTGATGAGGTTTACACCGGATATTGAAATAGGTGCAAGAATAGTTAATATTCGAGCTAACGACTTTAATACTTCCGGGGGAACGTCAATAGAAATTATTTTTGGAGGCATTAACTTTTAATGTAATCATATGTTGAATAAAGTTGATATAACATCTATTTTTGACAGCTTAAACTAGAAAATCCATAATATGGCAGAAGTAATCCGCATGCCCAAAATGAGTGATACCATGGAAGAGGGTGTAATTGCATCATGGTTAGTGAAAGAAGGGGATGAAGTTAAATCAGGAGACATCTTGGCAGAGGTTGAAACGGACAAGGCAACTATGGAGTTGGAGTCGTATGAAGACGGTGTACTTCTGCACATAGGTGTAAGCGAAAAGGATTCGGTTCCCGTTGACGGTGTTATAGCTATAATTGGAAACAAAGGAGAAGACATTAGCAGCTTACTGAATGAAGCTTCAAATGAAACATCTGCTTCCAGCGAGGCAAGTGACAGTTCACCTGCGGCTGCTTCTGCCGAAATTGAGGCTATTGATACATCATCAATAAATGCTTCGGTTATCACCATGCCTAAGATGAGCGACACTATGGAGGAAGGTACTATTGCCTCCTGGATTAAGAAAGTGGGAGATGAAGTTAAATCAGGTGATATTCTTGCCGAAGTGGAAACGGATAAAGCTACCATGGAATTGGAAGCTTATGAAGACGGTAACTTGCTGTATATAGGCGTTGAAGAAGGTAATGCCGTGCCCGTTGATGGAGTGATTGCCATTATCGGCGAAAAAGGAGCTGATTATGAAGCGCTCCTGAGAGCACAGGCATCCTCTGGTGGCAAGACAGATCCGCAAAGTGAAGAAGTTGCGAGCAAAGATGAACCAACTGAAACTGAACAGCAAAAAGAAATTGTACCTAGTACTAACGGTGCTGTGGTGGCAAGTACGTCTATCACTGCTAACGGAAGAATCAAGATTTCTCCATTAGCCCGTAAAATGGCCGAAGAGAAAGGTTATGATATTAATCAAATTAATGGTTCGGGGGATAACGGTCGTATTATAAAGCGTGACGTGGAGAATTTCACGCCTACGGCGCAACCACAGCCGTCGCCTGCCCCCACAGCGAGCTCTGCTGCCCCGGTTGTACTTCCACAAATAGTAGGTGAGGAACAGTACTCAGAAGAGAACGTCTCGCAGATGAGAAAGGTAATTGCCAAGCGTCTTTCTGAGAGTAAGTTTGCAGCCCCTCATTTCTATGTTACTATGGAAATTAATATGGATAAGGCTATTGATGCCCGTAAATCCATGAATGAGGTGGCTCCTGTAAAAATTAGCTTTAATGATATGGTAATTAAAGCGGTAGCCGCAGCTTTGAGGCAGCATCCAAAGGTAAACTCATCGTGGTTAGGCGATAAGATCAGGTACAATCAGCATATACACATCGGTGTGGCTGTAGCGGTAGATGAAGGCCTCTTAGTGCCTGTTGTCAGATTTGCCGATAACAAGCCACTTTCCCATATATCAACGGAGGTAAAGCAGTTGGCTGAAAAGGCGCATAATAAACAACTTCAGCCCAGCGACTGGGAAGGGAATACATTCACAATTTCTAATCTGGGCATGTTTGGCGTGGAAGAGTTCACGGCTATTATTAATCCACCGGACGCGTGTATTCTAGCAGTTGGTGGTATTAAACAGACTGCGGTTGTGAGAGACGGAGCGCTTGTACCGGGTAACGTAATGAAAGTTACTCTAAGTTCGGATCATAGAGTAGTAGATGGTGCACTTGCTGCTGCATTCCTGAAAACTTTGAAAGGTCTCCTTGAAGATCCGGTAAGAATCCTAATATAAGTATAAGAAACTGTTAGCCCTGGCAATATATTGTCAGGGTTAGTTATATCCATACTATTTATGACCAAAATAAGATCTACCACAGTGCTCGCAGTTATTCATGACGGCAAAGTGGCCATAGGCGCTGATGGACAGGCTACAATGGGAAACTACGTGGCTAAAAGTAATGTGAGGAAAATTAGAAAATTACAAGACGGTAAAATTGTTACTGGTTTTGCCGGTTCTACGGCAGATGCGTTCACCCTATTAGAGCGGTTTGATGAAAAGCTCAGTAGTTACGGAGGAAATATGAAACGTGCGGCTATTGAGTTAGCTAAAGACTGGAGAACGGACCGTTACTTGAGAAAACTTGAGGCCATGCTCATTACGGCAGACAAAGATGAGGTGCTCGTAGTCTCTGGAATCGGAGATGTATTGGAACCTGATAACCAAATTGCGGCTATCGGTTCAGGAGCTATGTATGCACAATCGGCTGCATATGCACTAAAAAAACATGCCACAGGACTATCGGCTAGAGAAATAGTCAAAGAGAGCTTAGATATAGCCGCTGATATCTGCATATATACTAATCATAATCTCATCATTGAGGAATTATGATGCGCATCTATCATAACCCCAGATGCAGAAAGAGCCGTGAAACACTTCAACTTATTACTGATTCAGGCGTTGAGCCGGAGATAGTGGAGTATTTAATAACCCCTCCATCTCAAGAGGAACTGGCTGAAATAGTAGAAAAACTAGGTATTTCTCCGCAAGAACTGCTAAGAAAAGGTGAAGGCATATTTAAAGAAAATTTCAAAGGAAAGAGCTATACTGATGCTGAATGGATACAAATTATGGTCGAGCATCCAAAACTCATTGAAAGGCCCATTGTAGTGAAGCATGATAAAGCTATAATAGGCCGCCCACCTGAAAACGTTTTGCCTTTTTTGTAGCGTACCCTTATACCACCTTAGTAATCAAGGGGCGTAGTTTCTTTCTTAGAAAGCTCAATCACCTTCTCGTATTCTTCATTGTCAAGATCTCTTTGGAAGAAATTTATAGGGTCTATAGGGTTGTACTTAAATAGTACTTCATAGTGTAAGTGTGGTCCTTGAGAACGTCCGGTATTCCCAACATAACCAATAATTTCTCCTCTTTTTACAGATGCACCGGTTCTTGTGTTGAACTCGTTTAAGTGAGCGTATCGGGTTTGGTATCCATAACCATGATCAATAAAGATAGCATTTCCGTAAGTAGTTGATCTGTACGCTTTAGTTACAACTCCGTCACCTGTAGCATAAATGGGTGTACCGATATCAGCCGTAAAATCAATGCCTTCATGCGGGTGGATTTTTTTCAAGATAGGGTGGAACCTTTTGGGGTTGAATCCCCCGGCTATGCGTTTTAACTCTTTATTATTGATAGGTTGAATAGCCGGTCTCGAAGACCAAATGCGTTCTTTTTCCTCCAGTATAGAGGAGATCTCATCGTAAGACTTGCTTTGGATATATAGTTTCTTTTTCAAGTCATCAACCTCGCGGTAGGCTGTAATAATTCGGCCAGGATCAGAAAGCTCGCTTCTTGATAAAGACTGATATCTGTCATGGCCACCCGTACCACCGGACCTGATAGTTGTAGGTATAGGGTCGGTATCTAATATGACTCTGTAGATGTGATCATCTTTAAATTCCAATTCCTCAACATGGTTATAAGCGGTTTGTAATTCACTGTTTAACAATGTCCAGTCAAGCTTCAGTTGTTCATTTGTTGTGCGTAGTACCGATTCCTTAATAGGTGTGAAATTAGACTGGTATACATAGATGATTCCCAAAGCCAGGATGAAAGAAATAGCCATGAATCCCATGAAATTCCAAAACATAGCTTTTCTTGTGGCCCTGATAGGTTCGTATTTGCAGGTTTCGGTATTGTAATAGTATCTAACTTTTGCCATTATAGACGTTAATAACTCAGTTGGAAAAATTAATCAAAGGACTGATTTTCACGCATTGATAACTTCAGCAGTTTTTTGTATTCTGCATCATTCAATCCGTACATTAAAAAATTAACAGGATCAATCTTATTGCCATCCAGTATCACTTCATAGTGAACATGCGGGGCAACGGAGCCGCCGGTGCTTCCCACATAACCCACGATGTCTCCTCGTTTTACCTCATCTCCTTTTTCTACCGATAAACTGCCCAGGTGAGCATATTTTGTCTCATAGCCGTTGCCATGATCAATTTGAACATAGCTTCCGTATCCCGCTTCAATTACTTTATTCTCTTTAGCTGTTATCACCTTGCCATCGGCTGTGGCATAAACAGGTGTATTTCTGGGAGCGGCAAAATCAAGACCTTCATGCATAACCCGGGCTTTGTGAAATGGATTGATCCTCATTCCGAAGCCAGATACTAATTTGGTTAATTCCGGATTTTTGACCGGTTGAATCGCCGGGATTGTATTCAGGGTGCCTTTGTCTCTTGCCAACTGCATAAGCTTATCAAACGACTGGTTTTGAATGGAAGCTTTTCTTTTTAATAGGTCAATCTTTTGTGCAGTAGAAATTACCAAGGCTTTATCGGCAAGGCCTTTCTCCAAAATAGCCTTATACCGCTCTGTACCACCTATTCCCGCTTGCCGTATTTCCAGCGGAAGCGGCTCAGCTTCATATATTTTTCTGTAAATATTGTTGTCGCGCTCTTCTAGTGCAGTAATAACTTCTTGTACCTCAGTCATTTCGTTTTCAAGCACATTATAATGCTCAAGAAGTTCTTTGTTTTCTTTTTTTAAGGCCTTTTCTACGGGTGTTTCAAAGTAGGTGTTATAAATGAATACCAAGGCCAGGGCCATGATCAGGGCAACCGTCAGGAACCCCATCAAGTTGATCAAAATATCCGATTTGGTGACTTTCGCACGCTCATAGCGACAGGTCTCCGTGTCGTAGTAATATTTTATTCTGGCCATTGATGATCTCTATTAAAAACTGCTATTTTTGCGCTCTTGCGTCAAGATTAAGTTAAAAAAATGAGCCTTTAAAGCCGTTTTACTAAGAATAGACAACGTGCAAGATATTAAATTTCTACAAATTTACCGCCTTAGCGCGAAATTATTAAATTTTTTCATAACCAGATGGATTCCAGGTCGATAAGGAGAGCATTTCTCGATTTTTTCGAAAGTAAGCAACATCAAATTGTACAATCCGCCCCACTCGTAAATAAAGATGATCCAACATTGATGTTTACTAACGCCGGGATGAACCAGTTCAAGGATTATTTTCTTGGAAATCAGACACCACAAAACAAGCGCGTAGCAGATACCCAAAAGTGTTTGCGGGTCTCTGGAAAACACAACGATCTCGAAGAGGTAGGGCTCGACACTTATCACCACACCATGTTCGAAATGCTTGGTAATTGGTCGTTTGGCGATTATTTCAAAAAGGAAGCTATTGAATGGGCATGGGAACTTCTGGTTGACGTATTCAAGCTACCTAAAGACAGGCTATACGTTTCCGTTTTTGGTGGAGATAAAGGCGATGGACTACCTGTAGATCAGGAAGCTTTTGACTTATGGAAGAAGCTCATAAATGAGGATAGAATCCTTTTTGGCTCAAAGAAGGATAACTTTTGGGAAATGGGCGATACAGGCCCATGTGGCCCCTGTTCAGAGATCCATATTGATCTCAGACCTCAGTCTGAAGTGGATAAGATACTGGGTAAAGAGCTGGTAAATATGGATCATCCATTGGTAGTTGAGGTGTGGAATCTTGTATTTATGGAGTTCAATCGACTTTCCTCTGGAGAATTGCAAAACCTGCCTGAGAAGCATGTAGATACTGGT
>JBCDHA010000218.1:0-6455 GCA_038750705.1 Bacteroidota bacterium | reverse complement strand
GTTTGCACATAACAGTCAATTAAAGTATCAAAAGGCGCACGATGCCAATCTCTTTGATTCTCAATTAATTCCTGTATCTGTACCTCAGCGTAAGGCAGATACAATTTATTTCACGAAGGACGAGCACCCCAGGCTCTCTTCACCGGAAAAGCTCGCAACTCTCCGGCCTGCATTTAAAGAAGGAGGAACAGTGACAGCCGGAAACTCTTCGGGCATCAACGATGGTGCGGCGGCCGCATTGATTGTTAATGAATCTGTTTTAAATGAACTAAACCTCACACCTATGGCCAGGGTGGTTTCCATGGCGGTTGCCGGGGTAACGCCTGATTGTATGGGTATCGGGCCGGTTCCTGCTGCCGAAAAGGCTTTAAAAAGAGCAGGTCTTACTGTTAATGATATTGACCTCATTGAATTAAATGAGGCTTTTGCTTCGCAATCATTGGCTTGTATCAGAGACCTTGGTTTAGATCCGAATAAAGTAAATGTCAATGGAGGCTCCATCGCCATTGGCCATCCGTTGGGAGCAAGTGGTACCCGAATATCAGCTACCTTAGTTCATGAGATGCAAAGGTGCGAAGGTGTAAAATACGGTCTTGCGACAATGTGTATTGGTGTTGGGCAAGGTGCGGCGGTCATCTATGAAAAGATTTAGCCAATGGACATAGACAGGATAAAAGTGGTAGCGTTTGATGCTGACGACACCCTTTGGCATAATGAGCACTATTTTAGAGAAGCGGAAGATCAGTTTGCTCAACTGGTGGACGATTACCTTCCTAAGGAGGAGGCCATAAATGTTTTATTCTCCCACGAGATGAAACATCTTGCTATATATGGTTACGGGATCAAGGGTTTTGTACTGTCAATGGTGGAAACGGCTATTACAATTTCAAAAGGGTCAATTTCTTCTCAAAAGATCCAACGAATTCTTGAAATAGGCCGAAATATGATGAATAAACCGGTCGAATTATTGGATGATGTAGAAAGGGTTTTCGAAGCTCTGAAGCCAGATTATCGACTTATTCTGGCTACTAAGGGCGATTTAATCGATCAGGAAAGGAAACTGAATAAATCAGGATTAGTAGACCATTTTCACCACATTGAGGTGATGAGTGAAAAGAAAGAGGCGGATTACAAACGCCTGATAGGTCATTTGGATATAAAAGCGCATGAGTTCCTGATGATTGGAAACTCAATGAAGTCTGACATTGTGCCTGTATTAAACATAGGTGGGAATGCCATTCACATTCCGCATGAAATTACCTGGCAGCATGAAATTGTTGATAAGGAAGATATTAAAGAGCACAATTTCCTTACTCTGGATAAGCTAACGTCTATTTTACCTCACCTAAAAAAGTGAAACACTACCTGGATATCGAGGCATGGTCCGGAAAAAATCACTTTGATTTTTTTAAACTAACGAACGGGTATCATGTGGGGAAATATGTAGAATATTTTCAGGAACTTTTTAACCAAGGCTAGATGCGGTACTTTTTTGCAACAGCATATGACGGTACAAATTACCATGGATGGCAAAGGCAGGAAAATGCCATAAGTGTTCAGCAAGTTTTAGAAGAGGCCTTAAGCACTATTCTGAGAACAGAAATGGCCGTAGTTGGTAGCGGTCGCACGGACACCGGAGTACATTGTAAGCAACAGTTTTTTCATGCAGATTTTAATGAGTTTATTGATGAAGCAAAGTTGGCCTTTCAACTCAATAGCTTTCTGCCAAAAGATATCAGTATCGATGGCATTAAACGAGTGGAAGATCATGCACACGCGCGGTTTTCAGCAGTTGCCAGGAGTTATCAGTACAAAATAAATACAAAGAAAGACCCCTTTCTCAGGTCATATAGCTATCACTTTCCAAAAGCATTGAATATTCCACTGATGAATGAGGCGTGTACATTTCTTGTAGGTGATCATGATTTTGAGTCATTCAGCAAAGTGAAAACAGAAGTAAACCATTTCAGATGCATTGTTTCCTTAGCGCAGTGGAAAAAAGAAGAGAATAATATTTTCTTCGATATAACGGCTAACCGGTTTTTAAGAGGAATGGTGCGTGCGGTAGTAGGCACGCTTTTGCAAGTAGGCCGGGGCAGCTTGTCTTTGAAAGATTTTCAACAAATTATTCTCTCAAAAGACCGAAGGAAAGCGGGTGCGGCAGTTCCGGCCCATGGATTATGCTTAAGGTCAGTACAATATCCGTCAACAACCTTCGTCTGAATTCTACAAGGGGTTTCGCTTTTAATGTAGTTTTAGATCTGTTTCAGATAATTTAGTTTTTGTTGATGGCCTGAACCTTAATCCTTCTCCCACCGGAGAAGGGAAACGGTCTTAAATGGCCTGAATTTTGGGTATTTTATTTAAAAGCGGAATCCCTGAATAAGATAGCAACTCCTAAAACTATTCTCATAACTAATCGTTTCTTTGCAGATATCTTAGATAGTGTCAATACATAAATAAAGGATTGATTAATTACACACATACCTTCGCGAGCCCCTAAGCGTATTTGATGGAAAAAGACAACGTTAACAGCGGCAATATAGTCGACTTTAAAGTACTCAGGCGCTTGCTTGAATTTGTAAAACCGTACCAATTCCGGTTTTACCTGCTGATTTTTCTGACTATCACGCTAGGAGTTCTTGCCCCACTTCGCCCCTTTTTAATACAACTCACTATTGATAAGGAAGTTGCTGCAGGGGATTATAATGGGCTTTTAGTCATGATTGCGGTATTAATAGCGCTTCTTGTTTTGCAATCGGCGGTTCAGTATCTGCATACCTATACCAGTGGTTGGTTAGGTCAATATATCATTAAAGATATCCGTACAAAGTTATATGCCCATTTGGTTAAACTGAGGCTTAAGTTTTTTGACAAGACCCCAATAGGAAGATTGGTAACGCGCACTATTTCCGATGTAGAAACACTTGCAGATGTATTTAGTGAAGGGTTAGCGGCCCTGGTAGGTGATCTGTTTCAACTGGTATTCATTTTGGGATTCATGTTTTCACAAAACTGGCGACTGGCCTTGATCAGCTTATCTACTTTTCCGCTCCTACTTATCAGTACCTATATATTCAAGGAGAAAATAAAAGTCTCTTTTAATGATGTACGTAACGCAGTTTCAAATCTGAATACTTTTGTTCAGGAACACATTACCGGAATGAGCATTGTACAGATTTTCGGCAGCGAAAAGCGTGAATACAAAAAGTTTGAAGAAATAAACCGCGAGCATCGCAGGGCCAATTTAAAATCGGTGTTGTACTATTCCGTTTATTTTCCCGTGGCCGAGGTAATAAGCGCAGCGGGAATAGGCCTGCTGATCTGGTATGGCGGGCGTGGAGTTTTTCATGAAATAGATACTGATATTACCTTGGGAATGCTAATTGCATTCATCATGTACATTCAAATGTTTTTCAGGCCAATCCGACTCATCGCGGATCGGTTCAATACGCTTCAGCTAGGAATCGTGAGTTCATCCAGGATCTTAAAATTAATGGATAATGATGAACATATACCTGATAATGGTACCTACGTTCCGGATCATCTGGAAGGGCAGGTGGAATTTAAGAAAGTGTGGTTTGCCTATAATGATGCCGATTATGTACTGAAGGACATTTCATTTCAAGTAAAACCGGGTGAAACAATAGCCTTGGTAGGCGCCACCGGAGCAGGTAAATCATCCATCATCAACTTACTCAATCGATTCTATGATATAAACCGAGGCTCCATCATTATTGATGGTAAAGAACAACGCGACTATGAGCTTACCAACTTACGCAGTAAGATTGGCGTGGTATTGCAGGATGTTTTCTTGTTCTCAGACAGCATTTACCAAAACATCACTCTGGGTAACCGCAATATTTCAGAAGAACAGGTTTTACACGCCGCGGAGTTGGTGGGGGCGCGGAAATTTATAGAAAGGTTGCCTGGCGGTTTACAGTATAACGTCATGGAGCGGGGATCAACACTATCGGTTGGTCAGCGTCAGCTAATTTCGTTTGTACGGGCTATGGTATACGATCCCAGGATAATCGTGCTTGATGAAGCTACCTCATCTGTAGATACGGAGACCGAGGAGATGATTCAAAGTGCAATAGATAAAATGATGGCCGGGCGTACTTCCATTGTAATTGCACATAGATTATCTACTATTCAGCAGGCGGATCGAATAATCGTTTTGGAAAAAGGCCAAATAGTTGAATCTGGTAACCACGACGAGTTGCTCTCAAAGGGAGGCTATTACACTCAACTGCATAAAATGCAGTATAAAGAAATTATCTAATTCTTTTGCTTGCGATTTTACATCTTCGCAATTTGCCTTTTGTATTTATCATATATATAAATGCCTGATTTACACAAGCTTGCCATGCTTATCCTCATTTTTATGTCTGTTGCGCTAAGTAGCAGTTGGGCGCAGCGGCATGTAGTAAAGAAAAGGTTCAAACCCATCAAAATATCCAAGGGCAAAGCTCGTGTTGTTTGCCCTATTTTTGAAGAAAGTCAATATCCCTATCAAGGCATAGGAGTAAAACTTGGTGATCCTTTTGCTCTTTCGTATAAGTTTTATGCGCATAAGAACTTTGCCATCGCCATAGATGCTGGTAAAGCTGCCAGCGGATTATATAACCAATATCACACTGATAACTTCGAAAACGGTATACAGCGAGACACCTTGGGTATAGCTCAAAGTATTTCGTATTTGAGTCATGTGGTAGACTCAGAGTGGGTGGTGGAAGGAAAATTACTTTATCAGCATGATGCTACTAAACTCTTAAAAGGGCTTCAATGGTATATTGGCGCCGGGCTGCAGTGGCGCCGTGTAGATATTGAATACGAATATTTACTGGATATTAGTTTTAACACATCAGAAACCGGTCGTTTTGACGTTGACTATTACACTATGGGCCCAACGACTGTTTTGGGGTTTGAATATGCGTATTTCCAGCTTCCGCTATCGGCCTTTATGGAGATTGAAATGTATACGGATATTGTTGAAGATCCGGGCTGGATGCGTTTTCAGGGAGGGATAGGTCTGCGGGTAGTTTTTTAGTATTAACGTAATTGATTCATGCTTTCAATATTCAGGACAATGGTCTGTCTTACTGGCTTATTATGTCTAACAAATTCATCGTTTGCTCAACGTTTTGATCAAGGAATCGGGCTGAGAGTAGGAGACCCGTTTGGCATCTCCTACAAGCAGTATCGAAATAACAGAACGGCAATAGAGTTTACGTTGGGAACAACATCGCGAAACAGGCACGGAGCCTACTACAAAGACAAGTTTAAAAGCATTGGAGATTTTGATGGTTTTCGCTATACCGATCATACGGTAGATTTTACATTAGCCGCACAGGGCAGGTATTTGTTACACTACGCTTTCCCTGCCCATGTTGAAGGCAGATTAGATTGGTATTGGGGTGTAGGCGCCCAGGTTCGGCTGTCAACTTTAGAATATACGTATTTTAATGCGTCCGAGCGTTTGACTTCCGATGAACGCACCAACTTTGATCTCGGCGCTGAAGGTATAATTGGTATGGAGTACGAGTTGCAGGATTTTCCTATTGTTGGTTTTGGAGAGTTCAGTCTTTTCGGGGAATTGGTGGATCAACCTTTGAAGTTCCGCTTATTTGCAGCAATGGGTATAAGATATGCGTTTAGATGAGAAAATATGTTTTAATTGCCACTGCCATTATATTTGTTTCAGGCGTCAGTTTGTATTTCATTCTGGGAGGTAACGCAGCGCCTGTACTTACCCTGGAAAACAAACCCTTGCAAGTGGTGTATGGCGAGCTATTCGAAGGCAGACCGTCAGAACAAAGGCTTGAGGCATTATCTATTGATGCTCGGGAGCGAAGCAAGGAAACCGGCCACGAACTCGTAGTAATCAGCTATGACCAGGATCAGGCGCCGTTAAAGCAATTCATTGGCACACTTAATGGGCCTAAGACAAGTGCCAACCTGGATGCTATTGAGATCCCTGCCGGCCAGTATATTACCGCCGAGATAAAAGCACACAATTTAGTCATGCCCCGGCCGGATGATATAAAAGTTTTGGCTGGAGAATTTGCCGGAAATAAAGGCCTTCAGCCGGTGCTAAAAGTGTCTTACGAAGTTTACAAAGGGGATTCTTCTCTAACCATACTATTTCAGTGCTTGTAGCCGGGTATTAGTTTTTTTTCATTCGAAATCATGGAAGAAAGTGAACTATGCTTTCTGTTCGTTTATCACTTTCAATTTAGAGTCATTGAACTCAAATGTGATTACGGCAGACGAAAACAATGGTAAAATCAATACAACGGTTTATGGTAATCTAACGTGAGTTCGATATAAAAACGGGGATATTAGGTAGTAAAAAAGGCAGGAAATTAGTATATTAAGTGACTGACAATCAAATGAATAACTAAAACCCTGCCTATGTTATCTCCTTCTAAAATAACCCAAATTTTCTGTTC
>JBCDHA010000217.1:0-6464 GCA_038750705.1 Bacteroidota bacterium | reverse complement strand
GTCTCTTCCTGAATGTTTTTCACTTCCTCCAGCAGTGCATCTGCCTCCCCTGAACACGTAATAGCCCTGATTTTTCCACGGATGGTAATGAGTTTATTGTAGTATACGTCAATCTTGTTTTTCTTACGTGTTTTTTGCCAACTTGAAACAGAATACAGTGTACTTGCCAGTGCGACGAATATGGATATAATAACACTGAATACTTCCGCATATTTTTCAAGAAAAGTAGGCTCATATCTTTCCAGGTAGTCTCTTGCCCCCTGGTGCATTTGAATATTTAATTTATTGGGGTCGAAAGTCCCTGAAAAGTCATGAAATAGAGGGTTGATAGTAGTTATCCTTTGCTTGTTCTGATCAAGCGTCTTTAAAACTTCATAAACCAGTTCTCTGTCTAAACTAGTTCTCCCAACTAATATGGCATCAATCTCCAAAGTAAGAACAGGGTCTTCAGTGTAGTCTCCATAAACATCTTTGGCAACAATATAAGGGCTGAAATATGGATACCTTGTACAAATTCCTTCAGCCAAAGATCCTCTACCCAGCTTGTCTACACTATCAAAGCTAAACAGCCGATATTCATTTAGGTCGCGTAATTCGTCATTGCTTAATAAATCTGTAAAAGAAAAAATAACATCTGCTTTAAACAGTTCCAGATCAGATAATATAGTAACCTCCTTGTCTCGAATACCATAATCACGCATCAGGTCTTTCAGAAACTTATACGTTCCTGAACCCGGAACCCCGGCGTAAATTTTCTTTCCTTTTATTAACTCTTCAATAGTAGAACACTCCACTCCCCTTTTGTGCATTATATGCAGTATTTGTGGATATAAAGGCATGATGGATGCCACTTCGTCTGAAATGATCGTATAGTTATCTACAATACTAAAATCAATCTTACCCTCTTTTAGTGAATCCAGACTTGCACTTGATCCGATATCGTTAACGACTACAAATTTATTTCTTGTTTTCTCAGAAAGAATTGATGCTATGTTCTTGGAAAGGTAGTTCTGAGGTTCTTGATAGTCTGTGGAAAAAGTGAATTGCTCCTTTCGCTCATTACAGGAAGTCAGAAAAAGTACAAAAGAACATGAAAAACAAAACAGTGTTTTCAATTGATCTTACCTGTAGTTACATACTGACTGTAATTCTTTTCGGCACTGGCTTCATTGGCGTCAGGGTCTCTTTCCCAAAGCTCTCTTCCATTTACTGATAACGTGCGTTCAAAAAGATAAAGCTGTCCGTTGCGTATCAAAAAGTTATCGTATTTTGGTGTGGTTGCCCGGCCCATAGCCAGTGTCATAGAACACCAACCCCCATAAGCAGGCAGGTATTTATCAGGTGATATCAAAAACCTGCTTCTGTTCTTATCACTTAAAAAGTAATAGGTAACATGTTCGTGCTCCACTGATATCTTTTGATCACCGCGTACGGCCTTATTTTCATCAAAATAAGCAATCGGATCATATCCCCCAAGACCAATGTGTTCATCATAAATGCAATACTTGAGCGTATCCGGCCCGGATTGAGCAATTGAAAATGCCGGAACGAGTAAAAGAAGATAGAATAGTTTTTTCATTTGGATCTGGTTTGGTAAATGTTTAAACATCTTTCTGTAGTTAGAGTTTCGCTTTTCTTGTCTTGACTACGACATGAATACGCATTTAAGTTATAAGCCAGACTTTGTCATTATTAATTTACATTTGCTCATTATCAAATCAAACGATTGTAATTCATGGAATTGAAGAATGTGCAACTTGCAGAAACGCACCAAAGATTAGGCGCTAAAATGGTACCTTTTGCAGGCTATAATATGCCGGTAAGATATAGCTCAGACAAAGAAGAACACAATACCGTAAGAGAAGCGGTCGGTATATTTGATGTTTCACATATGGGAGAATTCTTAATTTCCGGCCCTAATGCGTTGGCATTAGTTCAGAAAGTCACTAGTAATGATGTTTCCAAATTAAGCATTGGCAAAGCACAATATAGTTATTTACCTAATGAGGACGGTGGAATCGTAGATGATCTGTTAGTTTACCAGATCAAAGAAGAGGAGTATATGCTGGTGGTAAATGCCTCCAATATTGACAAAGACTGGAATTGGATTACAAGATATAATGATAGTATAGGAGCTGACATGCGTAATATATCAGATCAGTTCTCCTTGTTCGCAGTTCAAGGGCCAAAGGCAACGGAGACTTTACAAAAGTTAACATCAGTGAACCTGTCTGAAGTCAAATTCTACACTTTTGAAGTTGGTGATTTTGCAGGAGTTGACCATGTGATATTATCTGCCACCGGTTATACCGGAGCGGGTGGTTTTGAAATTTACCTACATAATAAAGACGCCGAACACATCTGGAATGAAGTTCTAAAAGCAGGTGAGGAATTTGGAATAAAACCGATTGGCTTAGGGGCGAGAGATACGCTTAGAATGGAAATGGGATATTGCCTTTACGGAAATGACATAAATGATACCACATCTCCATTAGAGGCCGGCCTGGGTTGGGTAACCAAATTCACCAAGGACTTCATAAATAAAGAGAACCTCGAAAAACAAAAAGAAGCAGGGGCAACTAAAAAGCTTATTGGTTTCAAAATGGAGGACAGGGGCATTCCAAGGCAAGGGTATGATCTACTAAATGCTGATGATCAGGTAATTGGTAAAGTTACTTCAGGAACTATGTCTCCAACACTCGGCATAGGCATTGGTCTCGGTTATGTGGAAATAGAATATGCAACTCCTGACACTGACATCTTCGTTTCCGTTAGAAACAAATCACTAAAAGCCAAAGTAAGCAAACTCCCTCTTATTAAATGAAAACAATAGATGTTTGCTTAAGTCCAGATCTAATTCACCTTCATAATCTGAAAGATAAAAATGTAGTCATTGTTGATATACTTAGGGCTACTTCCTGCATGGTTTCCGGATTAGCCAGTGGCATAGATCACATTATTCCATTCAGTAATCTTGAGGGGTCTCACGCCATGAAGGCCGAAGGCTATCTGATAGCGGGAGAACGTGGGGGAGAAAAAGTGGAGGGTTTTGATTTGGGAAATTCTCCTTTTGATTACATGGATAAGAAGGTAGTTGGTAAAAAAGTGGCTACCACCACCACTAATGGCACAGTAGCCATAGAAAAATCCAAGGCCGCATTAAACGTTACTATCGGAGCATTTCTTAATATCACTGCTATTGCAAATTACCTGAAGCAGCGGGATGAAAGTGTTATTATTTTCTGTGCTGGCTGGAAGGGAAAGGTTAACCTTGAAGATTCTCTGTTTGCCGGAGCTTTGGTGGAACGCCTTCAAAATGACTTCGCTAATGAATGCGATTCTCCCTTACTCGTACAAGCTGCGTATCAAAGCATGAAGCATGATCTTGTCGGCTTTGTTAAGAATTCATCACATGCTAAACGCCTGAATCGCCTCAATGTGCACAAGGATATTGAGTACTGCCTGAAACTTGATGAGTTTGACATAGTACCGGTATTGAAAGAAGGGAAGCTAGTTTTACTTTAGCTTCTCATTATTCTTATGCCGGTCCTTATCCCTGATAGATTTCTTTTCCATGTTCTTATGGAAGGCCTGGGTTAAATCAACACCCGTCTGATTTGCCAGACAGATTAATACCCAAAGTACATCCGCCATTTCATCGCCCAGATCTTTATTCTTATCACTTTCCTTTTCTGACTGCTCGCCATACCGCCTGGCCATTATCCTGGCTACTTCTCCCACCTCCTCAGTCAGGATAGCCGTATTGGTAAGTTCATCGAAGTAACGAACACCAGTAGTATTGATCCATTCGTCTACGCGTTCTTGAGCTTCTTTTAATGTCATTTCTTATCCTTTGTATCAATAATTATAGTTACCGGCCCGTCATTCACCAGACTTACCTTCATATCTGCGCCAAACTCTCCCGTGCGAATGGGCTTCCCAAGATCTTTATCCAGCTGAGCAATAAATTGCTCGTAGAGTGGAATGGCTACATTTGGTTTGGCCGCTTTAATGTACGATGGACGGTTCCCTTTTTTAGTACTTGCGTGTAAGGTAAACTGGCTGATAAGTAACACTTCCCCACCTGCCTGAAGAAGACTCTCATTCATAACTCCATCAGAATCATTGAATATCCTGAGATTCACAATCTTATTGCTTAACCAGGTAATGTCTCCTGCGGTATCGGCTTCTTCAATCCCCAGTAATACCATCACTCCGCTACCGATTGCTGCTCTAATATTGCCTTCAATCTTAACCGATGCCTCGGAAACACGTTGAACAACAACGATCATTCTGTCTTTGCGTTTGGTGGTACATAATCCATGGGTAACAGGCTGGCCATTGTTCCTACCCAGCTCCAGTAACCCTCTACATAAGTAGAACGAACATCTTCGTAGTATCCATTGTCATATAACTTAAGTCTGTCCTTTATGTGAAGCCGGGACTCTTGATAACCCGGAGTGGATCTGGACTTAAATGGATATTCTAAAGCTTCTTTTGCTCCTTTATAAATAATTTGCAACATACCGATAAAATTGACATAATCACCTTCTAACAACTCCTTACCGGTTTTAAACTGCCGCCCTAAACTATCCACCTCCTTCGGTTTCCTGCGCTCCTTCAGGTAATAAGAAAGACTGTCACTTCCGTTAAGAACATTGGCACTACCAACACTAATTGTTACTGAACCACCCGATGCGGTCTTTACTCCCTTTTGGTAGTATGAAATTCGTTCTTCAATCAAGTTGTCAGGCAAGCGATCAGGGTTTGGGATTTTCAATAGTTCAAAAACCACAAACTTGTCTTTTTCAAAATTACCTTCTGCCATTGACCTGAAGAAGTGCAAAAGCGAACCCTTGTACGCTTTATTTCTATTTCTTTCCCAGCGCTTCCCTTTTGATTTATTTTTGGGTTTTAAATAGCTGAACCTGGGCACACCATAATAGGCCAGTTTACCGGCCCGGTATTCCATTTGAAATGAGATCATATCATAGGTAATCTCATAACCTAACCAGTCGTTTCCTATCACCAATGGTTCCCGTGCATGGGCATAAAGAGTTCGTTGGTTATAATCATCATAAAAGGTCAAGGCCTTTTTATTAATTATTTGTGTTTTGGTGCTTGCAGGAGTGGTGCCTAAAAAATAGTTTCTAAAAGATTGAAAATTTCGTTTCCAATTTGAGGTATCCGCCGTTATAAAAACCTCCGGTAAATTTACCACCTCCGGAACAAGTTCTATAGCAACCTTTAACGTCTCATTTTCGCTAAGTTCAAATGACCTGGAGTAAGTATTATAACCTACAAAGGATACAGTCAGGTCATACTTGCCAGAAGGAAATTCACTAAGCTTAAAGGTACCATCGGGATTTGTTGTAGTTCCTATCGTAGTATTCGCGAAATAGACATTGGCAAATTGAACCGGTTGGTTGGTGCCGGATTCAGTGATTTGTCCTAAAACAGATTGACTCCGGCTTGTATTCCCAACAAGTACTAACAGTAAGATTAAAATGAAAACTTTGGTCATTTCTGAGAATCAAAACGAGTAAGGAGCCAAACGATTAGCATTTTAGAATGTTCTTAGGCCAATCCTATTTTAACGTTTTTTGACATTATTATCTCTCTTCACATAGAAATACAAAACCACGGCCACCAGAAAAAGCGGTACTATTATGGAAAAGCTATACCCTAAATAAGATATAATCTTGTTTCCCAGGGGCGCGTCAACCGAAGTGCCACAGCCGCTCAAACTCAGGGTAAGAGTGATTAGAAAAAGACTACTCGGCTTCCTCAACATTAGTTGCCGTGTTACTTTCCCATAGCTGAAAGCGATCAATCTCGTGTTGTATCTTGTTGTAAACCCAGACGAGCACAGCGAAATCGTCAACGAAACCGGTCACTGGAATAAAGTCAGGAATAAAATCAAGAGGAGTAATAAAGTAAAGCAAAGCAGCTACTACCAGAACAATGTGTTTCCATTCTATTTCGCGATACTCCCCTCGCGCATACGCTTTAACCATGCGGATGAGCACGTTCAGCCTGGCGATAAATCCTGACATTTTAACATTGTTAATATTAAAGTCATTGATCTTATCTGAGGCTTTGTTAACCAGATTACGCATCCGAGGGCTACTTTTCAGAACCTCGGTGGCTTTTTTTACTGCCCGCTTGAAAAATTGGTTTTTCTCAACGTCTTCCATAACTCAAAATGTTGTGCGAATCTCTGCCTTAACCGCAGCCAGTGCTTTCTGGATGGGATCGAACTCACGCCCCATAGCAATATCAAATAAGCGCTTTGACAAATCTATTCCGGTAGCCTCTTCATCCAGTCCTATAGCAGATTCATTAATAGAAACAATCAGTTCCTCCTTGGCCGTTTTTACCAAATCCCAGACTTCGTCGCTCATGTACACTTGCTGTGAAACATTATGGTTATACTCCTCACGCACCTCTTTAAGCATGATATG
>JBCDHA010000216.1:0-6466 GCA_038750705.1 Bacteroidota bacterium | reverse complement strand
GAAAGATGTGGTGAGAACAAATACGTCTTCAACGATGGAGTTTACGGCAAAGAATGCCGCGTCATCAAGTAGTTTGAAATACACGGAGCCGTGAATGGCTCCCAGAGCATGAAAGTATTTATCAGAGATCGTGAGTGATATAGTAGCTTTCTTATACTCTATTTGACATTCAGTGGTATCAAAGATCTGCGTATTGATATTAGCTTTCAAATACATGTTCCGAAGTTTGCCAAAGTGGTCTATGTTCATAAATCTTTAATTAAGGGTACACTGTGCACTTCCAAAACTCTTTTTGATAATCTTTCTCATCAAAATAAAAACAACGGGTTATACCAGGTATACGTTCTAAATCTTAATCAGAGGGTATCAGCAACAAACTCGAAACCCTCCATCAGATTCAGCGGTAATTGCCCTAATCAGAGATATAAAATAACCGGTTTCCGACTAAATTTTTCAAACACGAGAAAAGTTCCGGTACTATAAAATAAGAATCAAAAGAAATTAACCGAATGTCTCTAACATCCTTAAAATAGGGTAGATAAGCTTTTTTAACGTGTCAAAAGAGCTTTTTCCAGTACCAGCGCCTTTGGTATCAGTACTTGCTCTTCTATTTTCCCATGGACGTTAAGATCCAGTTCGAGAATAGACACCTTATTAAGCATCATTCGAAAAGCGAACGAATCGTCGTTATATTTTTTTGGTAGCATTTTCAAGGCAACAACCAAATCTCTCAAGTCTTCTTCTAGTTCGTCATCGTGATGCTTCAGGAAATCGGTGAGTACGCTTTCAGGTGTTGCCTTGGTGATGGAATCTCCCATTTGGGCATCGATTAGACTTTCAATGTAAGGAAACAAGGTAGTCTCCTCTTCTTCAATGTGTGCTTCAAGCTTATTTCTGAAGTTTGAAAAGAAATTATCGAGCCCTTGCTTGAGTGCGCCCAATGTGGAATTTCTTTTGGCAAGATTCTCAATAGCGTTAGACACTCCCTGGAGACTCTCGGTAACGTAGAGTTCATGCGTTTTTCTAAGGTAGAGTAAGATGGACGAAATTGGGTAATCCATGAAATCCGTGGCATCAAACCTTTCCGGGTCGTTAAAAACACATAAAAGATCTACAAAAAAATCTTCGTCTAAAGAGGGATTTATGGTATTGTCCACCTCCTGAGACCCTGTGAAACGACGATTGATTTGTTGACTAAATTGATCTGCGCTTAATTCCAAGTCCATTTTTATCCGCGGCTTTTAGGTTAACCTTACTTTTGGCACAATATCCAAAAAAACTTAAATAACTCCAACCCTTAAGCTAACTATACGATCAATTATGATAAAAATCATGTTCTCTCAGGAAAACCGATCTACTCCTTAAAACTTCTTGGGTATCCCATTTAACACCCAACGCCTGAACACCACTTCGGCACCCTGACACCAGGCAGCTCCGGTAAACCGTACCTAATAGCTTCAACTCAGTTCTTTCCATCGGGTATTATTTCATCAGCATTCAACTGATGCGACTTAGCACGTATATTTAATTTGGTGGGGTCACCACGATACAAGATTGATGCTACTCCTGCAACGGCTTCAACCGGGTTTTCACCCAGTAGCTGCCCTTCACCAAAAAGCTCGAATTCGACCTTATTTTGAGCAGTGTAAGATAGAGATCCTATGCTGTCTACCACCTGGGCATGAACAATAATCAAATCATCCGTTTCAGTAATATGTGAAAAGTTATCCACAAACAGACGGATCGATTTAGGATTTCCTGAAGTGTACACCACGTCTTTACAAACATTCTTACCGCCAATCTTGCCAACGGCACTTAATTTTCCCGGGGTGAATGAGCCAAGATCAAACTGAAAGGGTGGAAAGGCAAGATGTGTGGAATACATATCCTGTTTTGGCCTGCCCGTTGAAACCAAAGAATCATTAAGGTAAAGCTCTACCTCTTCGCAGTTGCTGAATACCCTGACGTTCGGATCGGAATCTGCATTCCAGTAAGAGGCTATTTTTACCATAGGGCCGGTGCCCTGTCTGAGTGCTAGTGTATCTTCCGCAGGTCGCTGACTTTGGTAAAAATAATAGGCAAACTTTGGTATTCGAAAAATATCGCTGATTCCTGAGGCCTCAATGTCGTCAGCATACCCTCTGTTGTAATCGAACATTAACCAGTTGGCATGACCAATCGTATTGGATCCTTTTCGGTTAGAGTTGGCTGCTTCCTGAAAGTTTAGCGCTTGTTGCAATAGCCGTGTTTCGCCGTAAGACCTTAATTGGCGGCTATTTCTTTCATCCGCTTTTAAGTTTTTGAAATTGCTTTGATTAAATCCGGCATTCTGGGCGTAGTACTCCCAATCGCCGTATTCTGCAATGAATAAAGGTCGGTCGTTTGACCTGTAATTATTCCAGTAATCCGGGGCTTTTCCATGTTGCCTGGCCGGAATATACAGATCGAAGGCATCATTATCTATCCAGCCGGCCGAGTAAGTATCACGAAATGGGAGTTCTTTTTTCAAGATCTGGTTGGCAGTAATCATATACTCTTCGGTCATTGAAGATTCATTTAATGAAACTTCCCAAAACACTACACTGGGGTGATTCCGATCTCGGCGTACCATCCTTTGGATATCCTGATAAGAGTTTTCAATGAATTCGTGATCTCCAAAAAATTGCCATCCCGGAATAGCGTTCATCACCAATAGGCCTAACTCATCACAAGCCTTTAAAAAGTCCTCGTCCTGGGGGTAGTGTGAGAGGCGGACAAAATCGAAACCAGCCTGTTTAATTTTTACAGCATCACGATAGTTGGCATTTTTTGATATGGCGTAACCTATGTAGGGATACTCCTGATGCCTGTTGGTACCCCTTAAATATATTTTTTCATCATTGAGAAAAAAACCAGAAGAGGTCAACTCTATTTTCCGAATGCCAATGTTTTCTATGTAGTCATCGACCAAATGATCATCATGATCGAATATTTCTATTTTCATTGTATACAAATGCGGGGTTTTGACAGACCACAGAAAGGGATCTTCCACATTTAAATTGATAGTAATATCAGTATCGGAGTTTTGTGGTAGTTCAGTGGTAGCGCCGTAAAAGGTGAGCGCTTTATCCTGCGGATCTGTTAAGGTTGCCTTTACCCTGAAATTTGCTGTTTGATCTCGTTCGTTTTTAACATGTACGCGTACAGAACCCTTGGCAGATGTCTGAGAAACCGAATCGAAATGACAAAGCACTCCACCGCCTCCTGTCCGGTCAATTTGTAGTGCGTGGGTAATGTGAAGCGTGTTGGCTTTAATGAGATTTACCTGCCGGTATATACCACCGTAGTAGTTAAAATCCAAACCACTAAGTGGCTTTCCAGGGGGTATGCTGGGATTATCCTGATTATTCACCCAAAGTGTAATCTGATTTTGACCCGGCATAAGGTGGTCAGAAATGTCGGCAAAAAAAGGAAGGTAGCCACCGGCGTGGTTGCCTGCGCTGGTGCCGTTTACCCAAAGTTTTGCTTCGTGCATAACACCTTCGAATTCGAGAAAATACTTTGTAGACAAATCCTGGATCTGCAACGACTTTTTATACCACAAATCCCCTTGCCATTGCTCATTAACCACAAGGGGTTCTATTCTCGGAGCATGTGGGAGTTTGGTATTTAACCAATTTAAACTGTCGCTACTAAATTTCCAGTTGCTTACAATAGCCTCCTCCTGCCTGTCGTAAACTGAATCCCCTTTAAAAGATACAAGCAGCCCACTACAGAGTAACAGAATACAAAAAACAATTCCGGCGAAAGTAATATATTGATTCATAAGGCTATTTATTTCTGCCTTCAAAATTCTTGAATATACGCTTGGAGAGGGTTGTGTATTCTCTGCTTTAAGGGTGTGAAAATTCGTTTCTTCTATTTTTTCTTAGCGGATTTGGACCTCCCTGCAGACTCTGGTTTCGAATTTTTACTTGTAGAAAACACCTACCTTTTTTGATGATTTTGACATATCTGCTAATCGGCATTTACAACCAACTTAGCACAAGCTTAAACTGTGAAACAACATTTTACTTTTAAATGAAGAAATTATGAAAAAATTAAATGCTCTTGTGTTGGTGCTGTTTGTGATGATCGTTGTAGTTTCGTGCGGCGACGACGATGAACCGACCGTAACATTTGCGAACCCAACTATTACTATTACTTCACCCGGCGATTTATCCGGACTGACGGCGGTTATTGGAAGTCCTGTCTCATTTACTTTAGCGGTAACTGCTGAAGCAGGGTTAAGTTCTTTGAGTTTAAATGGTACGAATATTAAAACGTATACCGGTCAAGAAACCACGGACACCTTTGAATATGTATTTACAAGTAGTGAGAGCGGCTCGCTTAGTTTAGTCTTTGTGGTTACTGATGCGGAAGGTACTTCTACAGAATCAGATGCGGTGGCCCTCACGGTTGAAGAAGGGGCCACACTTATTTTGGATTTTGGGGGAGAAACAACGGGTATGACTTTTACTCAAAATGCTGATTGCGATGGTCAGGAACAGACAGGTTCAGCGCAACCAGCTCGCATTGCTACCGAATTCGAAGGCGTTGGTGTAACAACAACACCTACTTATGAAGCCTCAAACGACTGGTACCGCACTGCTGAAGGCGAAGAATCGGCCATGTCTCTGGTATTCACTGCCGGACAAAATAACCCCGACCCGAACGCTGCCGAAGAATTTCAAGGAAGTACAATGGCCTACTCAAAGAAATACGCAAGATGGAGTTGGGACCGTTCCATCATTAGTTTGGATAATATGCTTGATGTAGAAGATGTAGATGCACTGCCTCAGGTCAATAGTGATTTGAACGGACTTACGGAAGGCACCAAAGTAATCAAGTTAGATGCATACTACATGGATACTCAGGAAGCGCCTTTTGACAGCGTTAAAGTCGAAGAGGCCGGCTACCGACTTGATATTATTTTAGTTGATTATGACGTACATAAATGCAATCATGATGGGTCGGGAATGTACATAGGTTATAGCGCTTACATTACGTCTGCCAATGCTTGGGAAACCATCACATTTGATCAACTGTACATACAAGGGGGCGTCAATAATTATTTAGCCGGAGGTGGAAATAACTCGCCTGAGTCGGATGGTATTGACGGCATATCTATGCTGTTTGGTATTAATAGTACCTATGACTTAGGCTCTTGGAATTGGGATGAAGACCGGTGGAATAATGTAGGGCCGGATAATACTACATTCTTTAGGAACCTGAGAATTGAAGATGTTGAATAAAAGTTAGTGAATTATGTTACCACGGAAGATGCGTTCGTGATAGCATGACCCGGGTAGAAAAAGGTTTTCTGGAAGATTGTTTCACATAAACAAAAAGGGGGTTACATCCCCTTTTTGTTTTTTACCGCATAATACTTAACCTTTGATTTTGAACAGTTGAAAACGGTTCTAACCATAGCCTTATTAGTAGTTTGCCTGGGATCGTACGCCCAAAATGCTAAAGTCTTTACTAACCTGGCAAGGTCATCAGGGTTACCTGCCAGCTCAATTACTGCAATAACCCAGGACCAAACAGGGTTTATATGGATAGGAAGCAAGAATGGTCTGAATAAGTACGATGGAAGTAAATTCACACATTATCATACGGGCAATTCGTCGATGGTGTCTAACGATATCACTTGTCTTCTTACCGCGTATGATGGTACCGTGTGGATTGGATTCAATAGTGGCGGGCTACTAAAATATAACCCACTTACGGACGATTTTGAGAATAGCAGCTCAAAAGTATTCAGCAGGGAAGCCACGATCCGTGCCCTATATCAAAAGGACTCATCCAGGTTATGGGCGATTTCGGGTCAACAAATTGTAAACGTGCTGAACGCGGAGGAGCAATTAAATGTAGTAAAGTCCACAGCTGTAAGTCCTAAAAACCAGTATTTCACTACAATGGTATTTAGTGAAGGCCATTATTGGGTAGGTACTAACTACGGGAGTCTGATAAAAATCTCTGAGGAGGCCCCCAATCTTATTTTTTCCATATCTGATCAGGACAGCCGCGCTGTCAATATTGTATTTGATATTTTAACCACAGGCAAAAATCAACTCTTGGTAGCCACACAAAATAATGGTCTGCTTAATATGGACATCGTTAGCGGCCGGTTCAGCAAGACCGCTGTTAACGCCGAAATAGTACGGGCTTTACACCAGGATTATCTTGGCAGAATATGGATTGCCACCGATGGTAATGGGCTTTATCAAATGGATAAAACGGGTAGCTTACATAATTATCGTCACACCTACGGCAATAAAACTGCCATTGCCAGTAATGCTATTTATTGCATTTTCGAAGATAGAGATCATAACATATGGCTTGGTACCGCCTGGGATGGGGTCAGTATTATCGATCATCGATCTGAACGGTATAATTATTACCATAGCGATTTTCTTGGTGAGCAAAGCGCCGGTGTGTTAAG
>JBCDHA010000215.1:0-6498 GCA_038750705.1 Bacteroidota bacterium | reverse complement strand
TTTTTTACAAAGTCGCGAATAGAACTTCGTATCAGCTTTTGCTCTTCAGTAAGCAGATCATCGATATGATAAAAATCTGGTGATTCGAAAAGGTCTGTTTTCGTATTTTTTACAATGCTATCGGCTACTGTATCCACACTCATGCTTTTGGTTATTGCTATTTAAATTTCAAATTTACGCAACCGTTTGAAACATCCAGTAAATATTGAAAAATACGTATGCCTGAGAAGAAAATGGATGATAAAGTGATCGAGCAAATAAAAAAGCTTGAGGAAAAGTATGAGGTAATGGGCCAAGACCTCTCCAGCTACCTTGACGGGCTACTTTATGCTGATTATCTCACCTATTGGGACTATATCCATTTGGATACGCTAATGAGTCTTCAAACACCAAAGACCGGCTTAAAAGATGAGATGGTATTTATAGTATATCATCAGCACACGGAGCTATTCTTTAAACTAATACTATGGGAGATTGATCAGATTACGAATACTGAAAAATTAACCGGACAGTTCTTTTTGGAGCGAATAACCCGTATTAACCGCTATTTTGAATTGCTTGAACATAGTTTTTCAGTGATGGTAGAGGGAATGGAGCGCGAGCAGTTCCTTAAGTTTCGCATGTCACTATTGCCCTCAAGTGGGTTTCAGTCAGCTCAGTACCGTTGGATAGAGTTGTGCAGTACAGATCTGTTTAATTTAACCGCCGTTAATTTACGGGTAAATCTAAGCCCTGAAGATAATGACGAGAAACTGTTGAATGCCATTTACTGGAAGCAGGGAGCCACAGAGTTAGCCTCAGGTAAAAAGACATTGACACTCAAGCAGTTTGAGGAAAAATACGGTCAATCCTTTGTGCAGAGAGCCCGGACATTTAAGGATAAAAACCTTTGGCAGATCTATAAATCTCATTTCAGTGGTGTTAAGGAAGAGCAAAAGATAATAGACGCTCTGAAACGTTACGACTTGTTAGCCAATGTCTATTGGCCCCTGGCGCATTACAAATCGGCAGTGAAGTATTTACAGCGCGATCCTGTAGATATAGCAGCTACCGGCGGCACTAACTGGCAGAAGTACCTGCCGCCACGATTTCAAAAGGTGATTTTCTTTCCTAAGTTGTGGTCAGAGACCGAACGCCAGGAATGGGGCAAGGGTTGGGTTATGAAGGAAGTGGCAGGGGCTAAAGACCCTGATAAATAGGTGATTATCCCTGTTTCGAAGAATTTTTACTGTGTATCTTCGTAGTGTGAAGGTTTTACTATTCATATTATTAATGGCATTCAGCCATTCACTTTTGGCGCAGGTAGAGCGTTATACCTATCATGATGACCATAAAAGTAAGGTCAAAGAGGTTTTCCAAGTCATCGACACCATCAGCAATCAATTAGAGGGTAGCTACACATCCTATTACATCAATGGCAATATAGAATCAAAGGGCCATTTTCAGGATAACGAAACTGTGGGTCTATGGGAATTTTACTATGAGAATGGCAAATTGAAAATGACAGGAAACCTAAAGCGGGGCACTAATGATGGCTATTGGACCTACTACTTTGAAAACAGAAAGAAGAGCATGGAGGGGGAGATTACTAATAAAAAGAGGCGAGGCCCATGGAAGATCTACTATGAAAGTGGCGCCCTTAAAGAGGAAGGTAATTTTGTCAATAACAAACGCGAGGGACTGTGGACGGGCTACTATGAAGATGGAAATAAGCGAAGTGAAATAGATTACACCTTTGGAAAAGGAAGGAGCACGGAATTCTATACTACGGGAGAAAAACGAGCCGAGGGTCCCAAATCGGGCTCAAAGAACGTGGGTTTATGGCGCTATTTTTTTAAAGACGGTAAGGTTCAGGCAGAGGGCCTCCATGAAAATGGAAAGAAAACAGGTGACTGGAAGTATTACTTTAATGACGGCTCGCTGGCGGCTACAGGTACATTTGAAAATGATTCTCCCCAGGGTAAGTGGTCTTACTTTCATGAAAATGGTCAGAAGAGCACGGAGGGGGTTTTCGTAAAAGGAAAAAAAGATGGGTACTGGGGCCTTTTTAATGACAATGGCTCACTTAGGGGAGAAACTAATTTTGAAAAAGGGAAAGGAGTCTACAACGAATACTATCCTAGCGGTAAACTGAAAATTCAAGGCAGGGTTGAAAACGATGTTAACCAGGGATTATGGAAGTATTATTACGAAGGGGGTCAGCTTGAGGGCGAATGTAATTTCGTTGATGGTAGAGGAGAGTACTTAGGATACTATCCGGATGGTACCCTTCAAACCAAAGGAATTATTGATGATGGCAAAAAAGTAGGAAGATGGGATCTGTATAAAAACGATGGTTCTCTATCAGGATACTATAAACCAATATACGATCAGCCTGAGCTGAGTATTTATAAGCCCAGAGAAGCACAAAAGTACGGCGTTGGGGCCTACAAATTCAGGAGCAGAAAATTTACTTACTTTGATTCAAAGATTAATGAGTTTCAAGGTGTTATACTACAAACTAATCCTATCCTATCATTTTTGGGTAGAGTGCCGTTTGGCGTTGAATTCTATCTACAGGAGCGTTTAGGACATGAATTTGAATTTGAAGGCATACGCGATCCCTTTTATACCCTGGATGAAGATGTAGCCATGGACGATGTTTTCAGCCGTGGATATGGTATGGCATTGAAACAGAAGCTCTATAATCCTTCCAGATACGGCCTTTGGTATTTTGGACATGAGCTTAGGTTCAGCAACTTAAGCCATTTTGCCAATATAGATTCGCCACCGGATAATATAAGACGGGTAAGCGCTTCCGAACAAAAAATTGAATACAGCGTCATACTAGGTTATCGCCTTATGCAAAATACGGCTGGTAAGGGATTCACCATTGATAGCTTTGTAAGCCTGGGTACGGGTTATCGGAATTTTGATGTGTCATCTGAAGATGAGTCGATTTTTGATGAACTTGAGACCGGTAAAGTCCCGCTTACTTTTAACTTTGGCCTAAACATTGGCTATGTCTTTTCTTTTGGAGGCCGTGGCCGATAGTATTTAAGGATAAATACCTTACACATTGGAAAAAACTTTATCGCTGGTACTCAACCCGGAAGAGGCCTATAATGATTCCGCCTTTGATGAACTGGTTCGGCTTAAGATCAGTCCGCACTCCGCCTACAGAATAAAAAAACGCTCCATAGATGCCAGAAAGCGTCCTGTAAAGGTAAGTATACAGATCAGTGTATTTGAAGGTACCCCTCCGGATTTACTTCATTATCGAAAAGATTATGATACGGTGAAGGAGGCTCCCAGAGTGGTTATTGTGGGTGCCGGTCCGGCCGGATTATTCGCTGCCCTGAAGCTCATTGAACTGGGCATTAAGCCCATAGTAATTGAAAGAGGTAAAGATGTACGCACTAGGCGCAGAGATCTGGCAGCCATAAATAAACATCATATAGTTAATCCCGAATCAAATTATTGCTTTGGCGAGGGTGGCGCCGGAACCTATTCTGACGGTAAACTGTATACGCGCTCTAAGAAGCGTGGCGATATTCTAAGAGTATTAGAAATACTTGTAGCGCATGGAGCCAAAGAAGATATTCTTTACGAAGCTCACCCGCATATTGGCACAAATAAGTTGCCTGGAATTGTAACCGCCCTAAGAGAAAGCATTATCGAAGCAGGCGGGGAGGTATTGTTTGATACCAGGGTTACAGATCTGATCATAGATAGAAATGAAATAAAAGGTGTTACATTATTGAGCGGTGAACAAGTACATGCTGATGCCGTAATTCTTGCTACAGGACACTCTGCCCGTGATATTTTTCACCTTTTGAAGCATAGAAAGGTGGAAATAGAAGCTAAACCTTTTGCTTTGGGAGTGAGAATTGAACATCCGCAGGAAATTATTGATGACATTCAGTACCATTGCCGGGGAAAGGGTAGAGGAGACTACCTACCGGCATCCTCCTATGCTCTAGTCCACCAGACCTTTTATGAAGGTAAACAACGTGGCGTATTTTCTTTTTGTATGTGCCCTGGTGGATTTATTGTTCCCGCAGCAACGTCACCCGGAGAGGTAGTAGTTAATGGTATGAGCCCGTCAAGAAGAAATTCAAAATATGCCAACTCGGGTATTGTAGCCGCCGTAGAGCTTGAAGATGTAAAAGAGTACCTCCATCATGAAGAACTGGCAGCTATGCACTTTCAGTCTGAAGTAGAAAAGAAGGCTTGCAGTATAGCCGGGGAAAGCCAGGCAGCTCCGGCACAGAGGCTGGCTGATTTTGTAGAAGGTAAGCTATCTTCACAACTGAATCCCACCTCATACCAGCCAGGACTGCATTCTGTTCAAATGGGAGAAGTACTTCCAGAATTTATAGAATCAAGACTAAGAGATGCTTTTAAAGCTTTTGGAAAAAAGATGAAAGGGTATTTTACAAATGAGGCGCAAATTGTAGGAGTAGAAAGTCGTACGTCATCGCCGGTAAGGATTCCGAGGAACAAAGAGACACTGGAACATGTTGGTTTGCGAAGGTTATACCCATGTGGGGAGGGAGCAGGTTACGCCGGAGGCATCGTATCAGCGGCCATGGATGGTGAACGGTGCGCTACGGCCTTTGCAGAACAGTATTTTGATAAAAAGTTAATAAGGAAATGAAGAGAACAGCCATTCTTGGTGCTACGTCTAACCCGAATAGGTATGCATTTATAGCCGCGCAGATGTTAGTGGATCATGGCCATGAAATAGTACCCATCGGTATTAAAAAGGGGCAAGTAGCAGGTACTGATATTATGGACTTGAGACAAAAACCCGGCGTAGGTAGGGTAGATACCGTAACTCTTTACTTAGGACCTCAAAACCAACCGGAGTGGTACGACTATATCATAGGGCTCAATCCTAAGCGAATTATCTTCAACCCGGGTACGGAAAATTTTGAGCTTCAGCAGCTGGCGACCAAAGCAGGAATAGAAACAGAAGAAGCCTGTACGCTGGTTTTACTTAGAATTGGGAGTTATTAACAATGAGTTAACGCGAATCTTCTAGGTTCGAAATATATATTATCGTATTTTTACGATTATGAAATTATATGATGTACTTGAGTGTCTTGAGGCTGTGGAAGAAGTTAGGTTTACACTGCCAAACGGTGAGCCGGTGCCGGCGCATTTTCACGTAACCGAAATAGGTAAACTGGAAAAGAACTTTATTGATTGCGGCGGTACTATACGAAAAGAATCAGTAATAAGCTTCCAACTTTTTACTGCACAGGATTATGACCATCGTCTGGGGAGAGAAAAATTAAAGAATATTATTCAATCTTCTATTCATACATTGGGTTTGAAGAATAACGAGGTGGAGGTAGAATTTCAATCCGATACAATAAGTAAATATGGTTTGGATTTCGGAGAAGGTATATTTAATCTCATTGCTAAACAGACTGATTGCCTCGCTAAAGATAAATGCGGCATTCCCGTTGAAAAACCCAAGGTAAGGCTATCGGCTTTAACTACCGCTAATAAGCCCGTTTGTGAACCCGGTTCAGGGTGTTGTTAACATGAACGTGCTTGACTCCCTGTCAAAAAGTATTCAGCACGCTACCGAACTATCGATTTCCGGGGAGCGAAAGGCCGTTCTTAATGCACTAATAGATTACATACAATCAGGAGTGAAATCGGGAAAAGAGGTAAATCTGAATTTTATTTGTACCCATAATTCTCGTAGGAGCCAGTTTAGCCAAATATGGGCACAGGTGGCAGCTTACTATTATGGCGTAGAGATCAACTCTTTTTCCGGAGGAGTGGAGGTTACTGAATTTAACCCCAGAGCTGTAGCTTCGGTCACGCGTTTTGGTTTTAAAGTAGAGAAAGACGGAGACGTAAACCCCCGTTATGCTGTCAGATATTCTGAGGATGCACAGCCCCTCCTATGTTTTTCAAAAACTTTTGATGACCCGTCTAATCCAAAGGAAAACTTTGCCGCTGTGATGACCTGCTCACATGCCGATGAAAACTGTCCGTTTATTGCGGGAGCAGAAGCCAGGATTCCTGTACGCTATGACGACCCTAAGATGTTTGATGACACCGATGCAGAGTCGAGTAAATATGACGAACGCTCTCTACAAATAGCTGCTGAGATGTTTTACGTCTTTAGCCGGGTCAGCGCTCCCTAGCTTATTGCTATGCATTTTTGTACCGCTGTAAGGCTGTATTTCAGTTTCTTCGATTTTAATAGGTTCGGTAGCGGAGAAGCTAGTTTACCTTGATAGCCACATTCCTGAACTTGTACTTATAGTAAAAAGTAAGGGCGGAAATATGGGCTTTCTGGATGCTTTGCTAAAGTTTTAGCCTTTGTCCTCAAATCGCGAGATTTTAACAATCTCTTAATTAGTCGTCCTTTAAAATCGATATAACTACCTGTTTATCAACATGTTTAGGGGTAAAATTTGTGGATAATTTTTGCAAGGAAATGCTTATATTGGGTTGAAAACCTTGCAGAAATGTTACAGGAAAATTTAAGCG
>JBCDHA010000214.1:0-6519 GCA_038750705.1 Bacteroidota bacterium | reverse complement strand
GGTTGGCTCAGACAATCTGGGAGTTTTTGTTCAGGAGAACAAAGAAAGACTGGCGGCTGATGTGATACTTATTTCCGATACCTCAATCATTTCCAATGAAGCTCCCTCGATTACCGTTGGCTTACGAGGGTTAAGTTATCTGCAAGTGGAAGTGACCGGGCCCAACAGGGACTTGCACTCGGGTGTATACGGTGGGGCGGTGGCGAATCCCATTAATGAGCTATGTAAAATGATTTCCTCCTTGGTGGATGATAACGGGCGTATTACTATTCCCGGATTTTACGATAAAGTGGCGGAACTAACTCAGGATGAACGAAAAGCATTGAACGAAGCTCCATTCAACTTGGATGAGTATAAGTCCGACCTAGACATTGAAGATGTAAAAGGCGAAAGGGGTTACACTACATTAGAGCGTGCGGGCATTCGACCGACGCTTGATGTCAATGGCATTTGGGGAGGATACACCGGTGAAGGGGCCAAAACCGTACTCCCATCAAAGGCCTACGCCAAAATATCTATGCGTCTGGTGCCACATCAGGTATCTGAAGAGATTACAACGTTGTTTACCAATCATTTTAGATCAATTGCGCCAAAATCTGTCAAAGTAAGTGTTACTCCTCACCATGGTGGTGAGCCTGCGGTGACACCAACCGACTCCAAAGCCTATGAAGCGGCGAGTAAGGCCTTTGAAGAGGCGTGGGGCAAAACACCCATACCTACCAGAGATGGTGGCAGCATTCCCATTGTCTCGTTGTTCAAGCAAGAACTTGGGTCAGATACCGTGCTAATGGGGTTTGGGCTGGATTCAGATGCTATTCATTCTCCAAATGAACACTATGGACTGTTTAATTATGTGAAGGGAATTGAGACCATAACCCTATTCCACAAGTATTTTGCCACGTCAAATGCGTAGAATGGCTTGACTAATGAAGGCAGGATTTGCCATTAAAATTCCTCAATCATAAGTTTCTCACTGACCTTTAAACTGAATGATTCCCGTTTATCAGCGTACCGAACGACTATACTACCATCGAAAGGCTCTACCGCTTCTACAAATAAATTCGCACCTAAGTTAAGACCCCGATTGTCAAGAAAGGCTAAAAACTCTTTTGAGGACTGTTTTAATGCCGCGAGTTTAACATGGGCTCCCGTTTTGCAATCACTTAAACGTTTATAGTGCTGCTTACTTATATTGCCCTCCTTGTCGGGAATTGGAGAGCCATGTGGGTCTTCTGTCGGGTACCCTAATAATTCATCCATTCGATCAAAAAAGGCGGGTACTTTAACATGCTCCACCTGCTCTGCAATTTCGTGCACTTCTTCCCAGCCGAAACCCATTTTTTCAACTAAATACATCTCCGTGAGCCGGTGCTTTCTTACGATCAGCGCAGCCGCGTTTTTACCGGCATCGGTGAGCTGGAGTGGCTTGTACTTTTCATAATACACCAAGCCCTGATCCTTAAGGTTTTTGACCATGCTATTTGCTGTGGGCTTACTTACCTCTAATACAGTGCTTAGCGCGGATATATTCACCTCTGCCCGCTCCGACGATAAGTGAAACAAAGCTTTGAGATAGTTTTCTTCTGTTTGTGACGCCATACCAAATAGATATAGTAACAAAGATAGAAAAGTATACAAATACATTTGTTAGATTAATCTAACTTATTACTTTTGCTTAACTAATTAAAGGATCAGATATATCTGAATATGCCAAGATGAAAATAACGCTACCACTTTTAGTCTTCTTATTTTTAGCTTTTACAGCCACTATGTCAAAGGCGCAGACCGGTACGGTTTCCGGTAAAATTACTTCTGGCGGCGAGCCGCTGGCCTACGCCAGTGTTGCAATAGCTAATTCTACGCTCGGGGGTATTACGGATGTGTCAGGAGCTTATCGTATTGAAAATGTGCCGGTGGGTGAAGTTACGTTACAAGTGGCTTCTGTAGGTTACCGCACGTTTACACAAATCTTAAATATACAAGCCAATACTAATAGTACCGTTGATGTTGTGCTAACGGAAGATTTACTCAATCTGGAAGAGGTAGTGGTAAGCGGTACACGGTACGAGCTGGATCGAAAAAAAGCGCCTGTTGTAGTGAATGTTTTGAGCAGCAGGCTGTTATCGGCAACACAGTCACTGGCGGTGTCTGAGGGCTTGAATTATCAGCCCGGTGTGCGTGTTGAGACAAATTGCCAGAATTGTGGGTTTACCCAGGTGCGACTCAACGGGCTGGAGGGCAGTTATTCGCAGATCCTGATTAATAGCAGAGCCGTATTCAGCGCGTTGAACAGTGTCTATGGCCTCGACCAGATCCCGACTAATATTGTAGAAAGAGTAGAAGTGGTGAGAAGCGGAGGTTCTGCGCTGTACGGCTCCAACGCCATAGCCGGTACGGTGAATATCATTACCCGGGAGCCTGTAGAAAACACCTGGCAGCTGGGCTCAAACCTTGCTCTGATAGATGGAGATGCCGTTGATCGAACGGTTAATTTCAATGGGTCTATTGTGAGTGAAGACCTTAATGGCGGTGTTACCTTTTACGGTATGTCAAGGGACCGGGAGAGTTATGATGCCAATGGTGACGGTTTTACCGAATTGGTAAACCTGGAGAACAATGTATTTGGAGCCAAAGCCTTCTTGAAGCCATCGGATAGAAGCAAAATCGCTGTTGACTTCAGTTCCATACAAGAGTACCGGCGTGGTGGAGACCGGTTAGAACTCGCCCCTCATTTTACTGACATCACAGAAGAGCTGGATCACAATACGATCTTTGCGGGCTTAAACTACGACCATTGGTCGCGAAGCAAACAGGATAAGTTCTCCTTCTATTTTTCGTCTCAGATAACTAACAGAGACAGCTTTTATGGCGGTTTAGGTGGGGGCAGAACCCCACAAGACAGTGTGTTGGCGATTAATGCCTATGGAAATACCGATGACCTGGCTATGGTTACAGGTATCCAATACACCAGAAACATGAACAACAATGATGTTTTGACATTAGGTGTTGAAAACCAATTTAATGACACAGAAGATGAGATTGCCGGGTATAATCGTTTAGTAGACCAAAGAGTAAATACTTTTGGCTTTTACGGACAATATGAATGGAAACCTATAAGCCGCTTGACCGCTCTTTTAGGAGCACGATACGATGCCACCCACGTAGATGGAGAGTATAGGGTAGGGGATATTAATAACTCTTCCGATGTTGATTTAGGTGTATTTAGCCCCCGGTTGACCTTGCTTTATCAACTCACGGATAACGTTCAATTCCGCGGAGGTTATGCAAGGGGTTTTCGAGCTCCTCAGGCGTTTAATGAAGACTTACACATTTCTTCGGTGGGCGGAGAACCTCAGTTCGTTATTCTTTCCGAAGGTCTTGACAAAGAAACCTCTAACGCCTACACCGCTTCTTTGAACATTACTCGTGATTTTGGGCTAACCCAAACGAATTTCCTGATTGAAGGCTTTTACACTCAACTCAACGATCCTTTCGTACAGGTAAGTACCGGATCGGTTTTACCCAATGGTTCTATTTTAGAAGAAGTAAGAAACGGCTCCGGAGCATCTGTATCCGGGATTAATTTTGAAGCCGGTTTTTCTCCCTCTTCCATATTCTCTTTTCAGTTAGGGGGAACAGCACAGCAGACTGCTTTTGATGAAGATCAAGTGCTTTTTGAACCTGAGGGATCGACAAGTGGAGAATCGGTAGTGGTAGTAGATGAATTTACCAGAAACCCAAACCTCTACGGATACTTTAACTCGAACTGGAATGTCACCGAGGCTTTTAGGTTTGATTTTACCGGAACTTACACCGGCTCAATGGTAGTGCCACGCGTGGTAAGTGAATCGGGCTTCCTTGACCTTATCGATTCAGACCCATTTTTTGATGCGAATATTAAAGCTTCTTATCATTTTAGTATTCGTGGAGATTTTCATCTAGAACTGAGCGGCGGAGTAAAAAATGTGTTCAACAGCTATCAGGATGATTTTGATTCGAGTGCGGGCAGGGATTCAGATTATATTTATGGTCCTGCTGCCCCTCGTTCAGTGTTTGTATCGTTAAAAATTGGTAATTTCCATTGATGCCCGGAAAATCATTATTAGCTCTTTGTTTGTTCTTAGCCCTTTTATTCCCGTGTCTTAAAGCCAAGTCACAAACAAGGGAAGCAGTAAACTGGCTGTCTTTTGATCAATTGGACGATTCGCTAAATGTACGGCCAAAAAAAGTATTTATCGATTTTTATACCTCGTGGTGCGTCTACTGCCGTAAAATGGATCAGGTAGTTTTTACCAAAGCCGAAGTAATTGATGTATTAGATAAGGAGTACTATGCCGTGCGCATGGATGCAGAAACTACCGACACTATTTATTTTGAGGGTCAGCCCTTCGTTAATCTGCAAGCCGGCAAAAAAAGAAATGCTATACACCAGTTGGCCGAACTATTGGCACAGCGCAACGGTCAGTTTGTACCACCTGCCCTGATCATTCTTGACCCGGAGTTCAACGTAAAGCAACGTTATTTTGAATACATGGACAGTGGGAAATTGCTGAAAGCCCTGCGAAAATAATCTCAAATAAGTATCAGGTTATATTTCATAATTTGAAGGGGTTAAAAAATCATGTTAACTCATTTATGCCCAAATCCTTAATAGCGTTAAACAATACACTTTTTAAGACCGTTTTTATTTTAAAATGCATTGAAAATTTGTAGGCCTTGGTTATTATTGACTACAGGCTAAATACAAAACTCTTACGGAGATAAATATGAGCGCAGAAGAGAACAGGATTGCAGAAGGCATAGCGCCACTCAAATGCTGGGATATATTTTCCATATATCTTAATGCTATGAACCAAATAAGTAATAACCATGATGATATCCAGTATCTTCTTGGTTTGAAGGGCATTTACGCATGGGATACGGATTTTTTAAAAATACTGGATAGCTACTATGACGCGCTGGTACTCACAGACAGTTCAGTACAAATACAGTGGGTAAATAAAGGATTTTATAAAATGACAGGTTACAGCAGTCAAGAAGTAATCGGAAGAAGCCCTAAGATGCTTCAGGGAACGAAGACTTCTACGAGCTCGCGTAAGTATATAAGAGAAAGACTAGATGGAACACGGCCGTTCAATACAGAAGTCATTAACTACCGAAAAAATGGAGAAGAATACTTGTGCCAGGTAACTATACATCCTTTATTGAACGTTGAAGGTAATGTTTCTCATTTCTTGGCTTTAGAAACCAAGGCAGCATAGCTAGAATCCTATTCTACCCGAAAAGCACTAATCACTTTTCTTCATTTTCAATATTGGTAAGACGCACGGTCTCACTTACAATCTCGTTGAGGCGGCCTGTCTCTATTTCAATGAAATGCATAATCTGACGCTTGTCATCTTCAGTGAGGTTATCCGATTCATGCATGAACATGTACGTGAGTCCGCTTAAGCTGGCTACCGGACTTCTTACCAGGTGTGATTGCTCCCAGGCAATTTTGTTCAATTTCTTTTCTTGATTTTGAAGCTTGCTTTCGTGTGACTTGACCAGGTCTGCCTGCTTCTTCGCTACAGGTTCATAGATATATCTTATTTCGAGAAGAAGAATAGTTACGGATAGAATAGCTAATAATATTTCGCCAAAGATGATTATCCGAAGTTTGAATACGGAGTCTTCCTCAAGCAGACCCACTACGAGTTCCATTTCTTTTAGAAAAGAAGCTTGATTTTGGTAGATCTGATCCAAATCATTTTTAGTAAAACTTTTGGCTCTAAGGAATGGCTTAATGAAATTAACGTTGGCAGATAAATCACTGAGTATTTTTAGAGTTTTCGATTCGCTAACTGCCGAAATATCCAGAGAATCATTAGAGTTAAGAAAGGCATTATGGGCGGTATTCCATTGGTAATACAAGTCTCGAATTAGCGTGCTGTTTTGCCCTTTAAGATTTTTGTGGAATTCAAGACTTATCCGCTGTGAAAGCATTCTTTGTCGACCTGCGACATTAATCAAATGGGCGTCTTGTCGTTTTTGATATAGCCAGAATTGAATCAACCCCTGGTTGAGAACAATGAGTAGAACGGTAATAACCGCCCCCCTAATAAAGTGATTCCCCTTAAACATAAACTCCGCACTCGCTTGTTTATAAACTCATCGTGGTCAACATTGTTAATCACTTTTATAATACATGAATATATAGTGATTTTTTTAATATTAATAGCAATAACAACCAGTAATTATGAATTACTTTAAGATTTGAATTTATAAGAACCTTTAAAGCAATAAAGCGAGGCTAAATAAGCCTCGCTTTATTTTTCATCTGCTTTCCAAACTATCAATTAATGGCTGAGCACCCATGTCATACATAGAAAGCATCATTTGGTAGACGCTGGGTTTGGTCTTTTCCGGGGTTCCTCCATTTACCGGAGGGTCCGGGTCATATTCCATGTCGAGCATAACCGCCTGTGTGTAGTCCTCACCACGAACCTCATTTATGATGGCCAAAGACATGTCCATACC